>NZ_CFQZWI010000019.1:0-37692 GCF_986127675.1 Holdemania sp.
GCTCTTCCGATCTAGCTGGAAAATCTTCAGGAACTGATGATTGAGACAAAATAATCGGCGATCACAAGAGTAAAATCTGAATTTACACTGGGGTAATGTCCCGGTGTTTTTTATGCGAAAAAAGCCAAAGAATACGGTTTTGTGCTTGTGGGCCTTACGTTGTCACTGGTGAAAGCGTGAGGTCAGAAAGGCGGTGAAGTCTGGAAAAGCGAACCGGAAAAGACAGGGGAATCCACGCTGCGAATGGATTGGGAAAAGAAGCCAACATTCGAGAAATGAAGATACGGGTCTTTTAATTTTTGCGCAGATAAGATAAAATAAGTAACGGACATAGTGAGATTTCCTTTCTGTATGGTGTGGTAACTTTATTGTAACGGGAATTCTTACCTATGTCTTTTTTTATGTTCAAGATAAAAAAGGCACTGGTTTCCACCAACACGAAAATTTATAGAACCCTTTTTTTATGTTCAAGAAAAAAGCACTGGTTTCCACCGACGTTAAAATTTATGAAATTAGAAGATATAGAACCTTCTTTTTCGATTCCCGGCCCTGCCTCCGATCCAACCTTCTGTTTTTCCTTTAGCCCCGCTTCGAAAATCGCGGGCATATCTTTTCCTTTGCGCGGACAACTTTTGTATAATAAGCACACCAACGCCCGGAAATATTTGAAACGGAAACCGGGACAAGAGATCATGCAAAAGGAGAATCAAAATGGAGATCATCAAACGAGATCAAAGCGTTCAAGCCTATGATCGCCGGAAAATCAGCCGGGCGGTGAGCGCGGCTTTTGACAGCGTGGGCCATCCGCTGCCGGACATGAAGAAGGAAGCCATTCTCGATCAGGTAGAAGTCCAGATCCGCACTGCGGCGGAAATGGCCCCGGTCAGCGTCGAACAAATTCAGGACTGGGTGGAACAGGCGTTAATGCGTCAGGATTGTTATGAAGAAGCCCGCCACTATATCCTGTACCGTCAGGAACATGCCAGGCTGCGCGATCAGATTGATCAGCTTTGCCGGATCATTCCGGATCCGGAAATTTTGGCCGCCTGCCGTCAGCTGCAGCGTGATTTTCCTCAGCCGGCGATGTCGCTTGACGCTTTGATTCAGAAAGTTCAGGCTTTTTCCAAGGAGAAGATGAAACGCTCCCAGCAGCTTGACAATCTGATCCGCGCCTGCATCGAGCTGATCAGTCCGCACACGCCGCAATGGGAAATGGCCGCGGCCCGGTTTATGATGATCAAGCTGCGCCGCTCCGTCAGCCAGCGGATGCAGCAACAGGGGATCCGCACATTGGCCCAGAAGCTGTTATATCTGGAATCGCAGGGTTTGATCAACGCGAGCTTAGCCGAGCATTACAGCTATAACGATTTAAACCGGCTGGAACAGGCGATCGACTACGACCGCGACCAGCTGTTCAACGCCAGCGGTCTGGAATTGTTGATCAAACGCTATCTGATCCGCAATCATCAGGGTGAAGTTCTGGAACTGCCGCAGGAGATGTTTATGGGGATCGCGATGCATCTGGCGATTCCGGAAGGAAAAAACCGCGTCGAATGGGCGATCAAAATCTACGATGTCTTAAGTCAGCTGAAAGTCACGATGGCGACGCCGACGCTGGCCAACGCCCGCAAGCCGAAAGCACAGCTGGCTTCATGCTTTATCGACGTCGTTGCGGATTCTCTGAAGGGAATTTACAAGTCGCTCGACAGCTTTGCGCAAATCTCCAAACAGGGCGGCGGCATGGGCCTGTACTTCGGCAAGGTCCGCGCTTCCGGCAGTGATATCCGGGGATTTCAGGGCGCCGCGGGCGGTGTGCTGCGCTGGATCCGGCTGGTCAATGATACCGCGGTAGCGGTTGATCAGCTGGGCGTGCGTCAGGGGGCCGTCGCGGTTTACCTTGACTGCTGGCATCGGGATCTGCCGGAATTCCTTCAGATCCGAACCAATAATGGCGACGATCGCATGAAGGCGCACGATGTCTTCCCGGCAGTGTGCTATCCGGATCTGTTCTGGCGGATGGCAAAGGAAAATCTGGATCAGAACTGGTATTTGCTCGACCCGCATCAAATTTGGCAGGTGAAAGGCTATGCGCTGGAAGATTGCACTGGCGAGTTGTGGGAACAGCGCTATCAGGAATGCATTGCCGATCCGCGGATCGAAAAACGCGTGATCTTATTAAAGGACCTCGTCCGGCTGATTCTGAAATCGGCTGCTGAAACCGGCACGCCATTTGTCTTTAACCGCGATCTTGTCAACGCGATGAATCCCAATCCTCACCGCGGTGTGATTTACTGTTCCAATTTATGCACGGAAATCGCACAGAACATCGCGCCGGCTGGAGAAATTGAGACCCGGCTGACGGAGGTCAATGGGGAAACGGTGATCCTCGAACAGGCAAAAGCTGGAGAGATGGTCGTCTGCAACCTCGCCTCCCTTAATCTTGGCCGGCTGAATACCGAAGATGAAGAAGAACTGCGATTGGTCATCGAAGTGACCGTGCGGGCGCTTGACAATGTGATCGATCTCAACGCCTACCCGCTGCCCCAAGCGCAGCATACGGCCAAGCTCAGCCGGGCGATCGGCTTGGGCGTCAGCGGCCTGCATCACTGGCTGGCGAAGCGTTCGATCTTCTTCGAGTCTGACGAACATTTGAAAGCGGCCGACGCTCTGTTTGAAGCAATCAATTACAATGCGATCCGTGCCAGTCTGCGGCTGGCTCAGGAAAAAGGCCGGTATGCCTATTTTGAAGGCTCCGACTGGCAAACCGGCGCTTATTTTACCAAGCGCGGCTACACCTCCGACGCCTGGCAGTTGCTGGCTAATCAAGTGGCGCGGGATGGTTTACGCAACGGCTGGCTGCTCGCAATCGCGCCGACCAGCTCGACCTCGGTCATTGCCGGCACCAGCGCGGGCGTTGATCCGATCATGAACAAGTTTTTCCTTGAAGAGAAAAAGGGCAGCATCATTGCGCGCGTCGCTCCTGAGCTGGATGAAAAAACCTATTGGTATTACAAGAAAGCTCATCAGATCGACCAGACCTGGGTTGTCCGGGCCGCGGGCGTGCGGCAGCGGCATATCGACCAGGCGCAGTCCGTCAATCTTTATATTACGACCGATTATTCCCTGCGGGATCTGTTGAACCTGATGATTCTGGCTTGGGAGAAAGGCGTGAAGACGCTTTATTACGTCCGCAGCCAGTCGCTGGAAGTGGAAGAATGTGAGTCCTGTTCCGCCTGATTCCCAATCAGACAAGGTTTGTCCAATGGCGCAGCTCTGCCTGTTGGCGGAATCTTCCTCATCCCATCACGAATCAATCTTCAATTCAGGACCATCTCTAAAACATCAATCTTCATTTCAAGACCACCGTCACAGATCAAGGGAGGAACCACGATGTCAGAACAACTCAAACGCAAAGCGCTGTTTAACGCCCAGGGCGATACCGACGTCCGCCAGCGCCGGATGATCAACGGCAACACGACCAACCTCAATGATTTCAACACGCTGAAATATGGCTGGGTATCGGACTGGTATCGTCAGGCGATGAACAATTTCTGGATTCCCGAGGAAATCAACCTCGGACAGGATCTCAAGGATTATCCCAAGCTGGAACCGGCAGTGAAGACCGCACTTGATAAAACACTGTCGTTTCTGATCTTTCTCGACAGTATCCAGACAGCCAACCTGCCCAACATCGCCGAGGTGATCACGGCCAACGAAATCAATCTGTGCCTGACGATTCAGGCCTTTCAGGAAGCGGTGCATTCCCAGAGTTACAGCTACATGCTCGATTCCTTCTGTTCGCCGGATCAACGCACAGAGATCCTGTACCAATGGAAAAACGACCCGCGGCTATTGAAGCGCAATGAATTTATCGGAGGGCTGTATAATGAGTTCATGGAACAACGCACGCCGGTGCAGCTGATGAAGACGCTGATCGCCAATTACATTCTTGAAGGAATTTACTTTTACTCGGGATTCATGTTTTTTTACAATCTCGGCCGGATGGGACTGATGCCCGGCTCAGTGCAGGAAATCCGTTACATCAATCGCGATGAAAATACCCACCTGTGGCTGTTTCGCAGCATGATTCTGGAGCTGCGCAAGGAGGAGCCGCAGCTGTTCACGCCGCAACTGGAACAGCTTTACCGGGATATGCTGAAACAGGGCGTCGAAGAGGAGATCGCATGGGGCTGCGCAATTCTGGGCGATGAGATCCCGGGGCTGAACAAAACGATGATCCGCGATTACATCCGCTATCTCGGCAACCTGCGCGCCCGGGCAATTCATCTGGAAATTCTTTATCCGGGCGAAGAGGAAGAACCGGCGTCGATGAAATGGGTCAGTCAGTATGCCAACGCCAATCTGATCAAAACCGATTTCTTCGAAGCCCGCTCCAGCGCTTATGCGAAGGCTTCCGCCCTCAAGGACGACCTGTAAGCCGCTGATATCTTTAATTTAAAGCGATTTTTCACAAGAACGAAGCGTTCAGGAATTGACATTGGAAACGGGTGTTGATATGATTAAACCATCGACAATGTTCGATATTTTTGGAAGGAGAAAGAAATAACCATGAAAAAGTTTTTAGCACTGGCTCTGGCTGGCATGATGGTTCTGTCCATGAGCGCTTGCGGAAGCAAGGATAAGGGCGGCGACGCTGCTGGCTACAAAGATGGCACATACACCTCCACACAGAAGGGCAACAACGGCGACGTTACTGTCGAAGTTAAGATTGAAGGCGGCAAGATCGCCAGCGTCACAACTCCGGAACAGGCCGAAACTGCAGGTCTGGGCGATGTCGCGATGGAAAAGATCTGCGCGGCGATCGTCGAAGCCAACTCTGCGGAAGTCGATACGGTTTCCGGCGCTACCAACTCTTCTAACGCGGTCATCAAAGGCGTTACTGAGTGCTTAGATCAGGCGAAATAAGGATTTTAAGAAACCTCACACACTTTCTCTAAAAGCGTGAACAACTGAATTTGAAAGTGAGGAAAAGGGGCTGAACAAAAGTCAGCCCTTTTTTATGTTCCAAGGTTGTCAGACAATCCAGAACTTTTTGAAGCATAAGACAGAGTGCGGAAACAGAGGATAATTAATAAGGCGGGTCAGCAGCATCCTTGCCTGGAAATCCCCCCGGAAATGAAGCTTGAAATCAAAAAGAGAAACATGAACAAAGGGAAAGCGCTTGGCAAAAAGCGCTTTACCCCCTTGAAAAGCTGATCGTGATCGTTGCTGACAAACAAACTCAAAAAAAGGATTGAACGATTGGAAAGTTCAATCCTTTTCCTGTGGTAGACAGTCCATCTGACGAATTGTTTCGATGATCAGCGCATTGCTTTGAAGACAATTTAAAATAGCCAGAAAGGTCTCGATCGGATCTTGGATTTGATCGGCATCCAGCTCTCCGGTCACCTCGACTGAGGACTTCCCGCCAGCCTTCATTTCAGTCAGATAAACTTCTTCGATGATTTCCTGAATCTGATCATTCATTTTCTGGATTTGATCAAAAGCAAACAGGAAAAAAACAGCGGTCGGTTTCTTGTCTTTGAAAAACCGGCGCAGCACTGCGGAGGATTCATTTTGATCCGCCCATGCCGTGTCAATCCGTTTCTGTAAATCGGATTGAATATCCTCTACGCTCACCTGATTATCCTTCGCCAGCTGTTCAAACAGCTCCTGTACCCCTTCAAGCATAATTGTCCCCTTTCTCACGGAAATGACCGCGTTTATTTTTTGCGGTCAACCAGATTCTGATAGTAAATAGCCTTGGAATAATTGTTTTTGCGAAGATAGGATTCACATAACAATTCAGTGATGAATTTGGCGGATAAATCGTCGCCCAGCTTCAGCGCAAATTTCTGGAATTGGATCAGCTGATGCTGCAATTCGACTTCCTCCTGCGCCAGCGTCAGATTGACGATCGTGATAAACTGCGAGGAAAAAGGATTGGTTTTGTCCTGATGGCAGGTTTTAATCAGCGCCGCTGCTTCCTCCATCTGATTTAATTTATATAAAGCCCAGGCTTGCATGGCGCGGTGAAAATCAGTCAGTTCGACAGAGGCTGCATACCGAATGCAATAGCGTTGAACTTCTTCATATTTTTTCGCCAGAATGCAGGTAAAAAGAATATTCTGGAGCACCTGTTTCCGCTGAAATTCGGGAATCTTTATGATCGTCTGATCCAGAATGGAAGTGGAAATTTCCAACGCTTCCTCAAACATTCCATTTTCAGAATACAGAACGGCTTCAAAAGACTTGCTGAAAATCAGCCGGAGGTAATTCTGTTCATCCAGAAATGAGCGCTGGGCTTTCAGATTGTACTTGTCCGCCAGAAAGTGGTTGTTTTCCCGGGCATAGCAGATAGCCAGATTGTAGTGCGCAATCGAAGTTACGGATTCTTTTTCTTTCATGCTCAGCGCTTTCAGCGTGTATTCCTTAAACAGATCGCCGCGGACATCCGCAAAAGACATTCCCAGATACAGATAATAAAGTTGAAGCAGTTCGGGAGTCAACAGCTTTACACATTGCTTCAGGATATCCCGCGTTTCTTTGATCTGTGCATAATTTTTATTGACGACGTGCGTGATAAAGGCAGCCAGCGTGAATTTCAGCGCCAGCTCAGATTCCATAAGGCTGGATTCCGATTGGGATAGTTGATCGAACAGTGTGTTCATCGTGACTGCATCGTAAAAAGCCGCCGCCGTGATCAGATCATCCATCAGCTTGTCAAATTTCTGAATCTGTTTGTTATTCTTCTTGATTCCAATCCCCAGCTGACGCAGAATTGCCGAGGTGATTGCCGGATCGACCTCCTTTCCCGATTCGATCTGGCTTAAATAACTGGCTGTGATATGGCATTCATGGGCTAACGCCGCCGCTTTAATTCCTTTTTTCAGACGGGTTATCCGTATTAAAGCGTTGATCTGTTTCATTCGCTCTCCTTTACTGTAAATTTTATCAAAACGCCGCAGGGCAGCGCCGAGTTTCCAGCGATCTTTATTAAGCGTGTTTCCTTGTTTAAAGTGAGTTCCGATAATATAATTTTTATATCAAGTACTTGAAAAGAGAGGAGTAATCAGGGATGAATTTAATTTACTTATCTGTTTTATCAGGTACTTTTCCTTTATTTGGTTTTTACCAGTTTTTAGGCATTTAAGCTGAACGGTCACGGGATGATTGCGCTTCGCTTCCTTGGCGATGACGGGACGGAAATAAGAAATGAGAAATCCGGAATCATATCGGAAATCGCAGATTTCTTTCCATGCCGAAATCTAAGTCAAGGAAAACCGAAGCGGATCATCCTCTTTTCTTTTCTGTTGCGCAAGGTGTTCCAACCTGGGAATCGGCAGCTTTCTGTGGCAGGAATTCAGGTGAAGCGGGCCTGACCGCGCTGCAGGAGGTCGACGATCTGGTCCCAATCATAACCCAGTGCCGTCAGGATTACGAAATAATCGGGAACCGGGCAGTTTCCGCCTTGTTCCAGGCAAGTCAGTTCTTCAATTTTAATTTTAGTTATGCGGGAAAGGGCTTCGATTGTCATGCCTTTGTCGATCCGGAGTTGACGGACGGTGGAACCGACGTCGGGAATACCTTTGTTTATCATAATGTTAGCACATAACCTCCAAACCAATTTTATCATGCAGCTAGTTATAATAAAAGCAGGAATTGGAAGTTATTGACTAATTCAGTGTTGATACAAAGGTAGCGATGGCATGAAATTGAACGAAGCGACGCTTAAGAGAATCGACGAACTCCGCGCACAACGCGGCTGGACTTATTATGAATTGGCCAAGGTCAGCGGAGTCAGTAAAAATACATTTTACAATTATAAACGGGAGCCGGATAAATATCTGACGCTTCATACGTGTTGTAAGATCTTGGGCGCGTTCAATATGTCGTTCAGTCAATTCTTCGACAGCGAGTTATTCGACAATTTAGAGGATGGACTATAACGATGAAATTTAGTGAAGCATTACGCATCAGAATTAAAGAATTATGCGGGGAATATGATCTGAATCCAAGCACGCTGAGTCAGAAGGCCTGCGGCAACAGCACGATTTCCAGTTTTATGTCGAAGGATCAGGAAACGCTGTATATGCCGACGATTTACAGTATCTGTCTGGCGCTGAATCTTTCGCTCAAGGAGTTCTTTGATTCCCAATGCTTCGACGATATTGATGAAATCAACGAGATCCGCAATCAACATCAAAGTCCCCAATAGCGATGGCGAACTTGATCGGAAAGCGGGGCGGCAGAGGATCCGAGCCCGCCGACAGGCATTGCGATCGGGGGCTGAAATGAAGTTGTGATAAACATTGCATCATAGACAACGAATCCTTGCCGCAAAGACAAGGTTTTTTTGATCTTCAGCGGAAAGGTTTGCACAGAATAAATCCAGGCAGGATGCATTGAAGCAGCCCCAGGCACAGCTCACTGATTCATCCGGCAAAGGATCGAAAGCGAAAGCTGGAAATCCTTCCGGTCCCCGGTTCTTAAACCGGTGCTGCAATGAAAACAAGGAAGGAGCGGGAGAAGTTATGAAAAAATGCAGAATTACCGTAGCGAAAGTGACAGAACATACCGACTTGATGGCGCGCTATGAAAATCCGATGCTGCACGCCTGCGATCTGCGGGAAGGGCAGGTCTTTATCGCCAACGGCTGGATGAAACCGGAAGGCTTGTGCGACAGCGCCTGGTCGAGTCTGTCCCCGTTTGTGATGACGCTGGCTCACGGCGGGGAAAATCTTTATGAAGGCTGGATGAAAAATCCGCGCTCCGCCATGATCTCCTGCAACGACGGTTTCCGTCCAGTCAGCTTCTATATTGAAGCACTGGACGAGGACGCGGATTGAGTTAACTATTCCCGATAAGGATTTATAAGGGATGCCGCCGCTGATACACCTTCGGCGATACGCCTTGAATCTCTTTAAATAATTTGGAGAAATAAAACAGATCGTCAAAGCCGGACTGCCATGCCGCTTCACTGACCGAGATGTCCGGTTCCCGCAGCAGCTGGGCTGCTTTGCGGATTTGAAGCGTCCGCCAGTAGCGCAGCGCCGTGACGCCGGTTTCCTGTTTGAACAACGCCCCGCAGTACACGACGTTCAGGCCGGTGACCCATGCCAGATCCTCCATCGTGATGGTCTGCGTCAGATGCGATTCGATGTAGCTTTTCATCTGCCGGACATGCGGATTCTCCTGCTGCGCCCAGGCCGTCTGGTACAGCTCGTCCAGAATCTGATAGAACACCGCTTTGCAATGCAGCCGGGACAACGGCTTTTCCGTCAGCCAGTGCCGGTTGAAATCCTGAAACAACGGCAGATAGAAATCAAGCGAATCCAGGGTCAGAACCGGCTGAGGCAAGGCCGGCAGCGGCTGATCGCTGAAAAAATCAAAGGATTGCAGCGTCAGCGGCTCCTCCGCAAACCGCTCCGCCTCCCGCAGACTGCCCGCCGGGATTAAAAGCACCTGATTCTCAGTCAGAACCTGTTCGTTATCGTCAGTTTTATACAACGCTTTTCCCTTTAATATGAACACAAGGTTGTTGTAGTCGATGCGATCCCGCTTCACCCGCCATTCTAAAGTACATTCCCGTTGAATTGCATAGCGGAACGTCACGCTGAAATCCTGCATTTCCCTTCCTTCTTTCTTTAATTTATACAAAAAAACCTTAACCTTCCTATTTATCATAGCGAAAAATGATGATAAACTCAAGACAGAGAAGAAAGAGAGGTTTCCCGTTCATGGACCGTATTCAATTTTTAGATAAACCCCTGGCGGCAAAAGCAGAAATCACCGCCGCGCTGGACCGTGCCTGCGCTCAGGTAGAAAAAAACCTGCCTGCGTTCACGTATCAATATCAGGCTGCCAGCAGCACCGATTTATTCTACCAGCCGATCATCAACATGGACTGGACCAACGGCTTCTGGACTGGCGAGATCTGGCTGGCTTATGAACACACGAAAAAGAACATCTTCAAGTATGCCGCACTGATTCAGGTGGAGGACTTCTACAAGCGGATCAATGAGGAATTCAGCGTCGATCATCATGACCTTGGCTTCCTGTACTCCCTCTCCTGCGTCGCGGGCTACAAACTGACCGGTGATGAAACGGCGAAGAAAGCGGCGATCATGGCGGCGGAGAAGCTGATCACCCGCTTTCAGGAAAAAGGCGAATTCATTCAGGCCTGGGGCGAGATGGGCGATAAGGACAGCTACCGGCTGATTATCGACTGTCTGTTAAACCTGCCGCTGTTGTACTGGGCGAGCGAGGTCACCGGTGATCCGAAGTTTGCGGACATCGCGCACAAGCATATCCGCACGGCGATGAAGTGTGTCGTGCGTGAGGATTACTCAACGATCCACACGTATTTCTTCGATCCGGAAACCGGCCTGCCGCTCAAGGGCGTCACGCATCAGGGCAACCGCGATAATTCCGCATGGGCACGCGGGCAGGCCTGGGGCGTTTACGGTACGATTCTGAGCTATCAATATACGCAGGATCCGGAATACCTGGAGCTGTTCCGCCACATCAGCGATTACTATCTGCGCCATCTGCCGAAGGATCTGGTTCCGTTCTGGGACTTCGATTTTACCGACGGAAGCAGTGAACCGCGCGATTCCTCTTCAGCGGCGATTGTGATCTGCGGCTTTCTGGAAGCGGCGAAAGTGCTGGACAAAGAAGAAGCGGAATACTATACGAGACTTGCGTATCAGATGATGAAATCATTGATCGACAACTATGAGGTTAAGGATTGGGATTCGACCAACGGCATCCTGCTTCACAGCACCTATAACCGCCACACGCCGACCAACACCTGCCGCAACAAAGGCGTCGACGAGTGCTGCAGCTGGGGCGACTACTATTATATGGAAGCCCTGACGCGGATGGTGACGGACTGGAATCGGTATTGGTAAGGAGCAAAGCATGAAGAAAAGCGAATTTTTTGCACAGAAGAAACAATTTTTTGTCAATGACACCGCGGCGGTGAAGGACTATGTTCTAACCCATTGCGCGCAGGATCAGATTGACAAGATCATCGCCCGGGCGGACGAAGCCTGCGCACAGAGCTTCCGTTTCGATCTGCGCTGGGATATGGAATACACGGAAATTCCGGTCGTGTTTGAAAAGGAAATCAACTGGCTGCATCAGCCGGCGGATGACCCGGAATGGATCTTTGCGTTTAACCGCCATCATTTCTGGATCACGATGGGACAGGCGTATGTGCTGACCGGCGATGAGAAATACGCCGAGGCGTTCGTCAAACAATGCAAGAGCTGGATCTGCCAGATCAACCTGCGCGATCCGGACTGTGCCAACGCCTGCCGGACATTGGAAACCGGAATCCGAATGAACCTGTGGATCAAGGCTTTCTGTCTGTTCCGCGACAGTCCGGCGCTGACCGACAGTTTCTGTTCGTTGTTTGAGGAATCAATCCTCGAGCAGGAAAAGTTCATCGCCGAAGTCTGGAACAGCACGAAGATCATTTCCAACTGGGGCGTGCTGGAAAACCACGGCTTGTTTACGGCAGCCTTGTTGATGCCGGAACATCCATTCAGTGAGGAAATGCGCAGGGAAGCGCTGTGCCGGCTGGATCTGCAGCTGCAGCGGCAGGTGTATCCGGACGGCGTGCATTGGGAACAATCGACGATGTATCACAACGAGGTCGCGCAGGATTTTCTGGAAGTGAAGATTCTGGCCGACCGCAACGGCATCGAGCTGCCTTTTGGATATAATGAACGGCTGGCGAAAATGATCGACTTCTGCGTCGAACACCGCAAACCGGATGGGATTGAAATGGCGATGGGCGACAGCGATGATATTGACGTGCGCGACATCATTACCAAAGCAGCTGTCAGCTTCAACAATCCAGCCTGGAAAGCCGCCGGGTATCCGGAGTTTGATTTTGACTGTGTGTTTGATCTGGGGGTGGAAGCGGCGAAGGCGTATGCTTCCATGCCGTCCATGCCCTCCGGCAAGCGCAGCGTTATCTTCCCGGACAGCGGACATATTTTCTGGCACAGCGATGATTCCGCGGATCAAACGTGGCTGCATTTCACCAACGGCGTCCATGGCGGCGGGCATGCCCATGAGGACAAGCTGCATGTCGATCTGTTTTACCGCGGCGAGGATATCGTGCGCGACAGCGGCCGGCTGACGTATGTTGATAAGCCGGAACGGTATGAGTTTAAAGGCCCGAAGGCGCACAATGTCATCGAGCTGGACAATCAGCCGTCAATTCGCTGCAAGCGTTCCTGGGGATATCATAAGCGCTCCTGGTCGCTGAACACACAGATGAGTCAAGCCGGCAGCTTCCGGCTGGCGCAGGGGGCGGCGTTAGGCTACATGGATTTGGAAACCGGCAGCGCGGTGCTCAGCCGGAAGGTGGTCTGGCTGCGGGAAGATCTGATTCTTGTGCATGACGAGATTTATGCCAACCCGCAGGATAAGCATAAAATTGTGCAGCGCTGGCATTTCTCGCCGGACGCTCAGGTTACATTAAAAGGGCAGACGGCGGGACTGACGCTGAACAACAGCGACTGCGAAGTGCTGACGCTGGCGGAGCAGGCTGAAGTCCGGCTGACGGACACGCGGCTGTCGCTGCATTACAATACGACGACGCCGTCGGTCATGTTGGAAACCGAGCTGAACGAAGCGGGTTTCACTTCGATCACAACGATTTTCTCACTCAACCCGAAAGGGGAAAAAGCGCCGTGCTTCGCGGTGCCGGCTCCGGTCAGTCTGGTCAGCCGGCAGGATCGTCCGTTTGCGAAATCGGTCGCGGAAGGCTGGGTGATCCAGAAGGGCGCCGATCAGTTCACCGTGATGATCGCGCATGAGGATTACATGGGACCGTCTGACGTCGTGCTGATCAACGAGCGTCAGGGCATGGGACATGTGATCGTCTGGTCCGGACTGGATAAAGAACAGTGGGGCACCACGCTGGCTTATTAAGCGGACTGTCAAGGGAATCAGTTTAGAATCAAGAATTGAAAGCAGTATAAAAGACTCTCGCTCAACCGGATTGACAGAAATCCGCATGAGGGGGAGTCTTTCTTTTGCACTGATGCACCGCCAGACTATGATGATCGCAGGGGACAACCTTGGCAGATCGTTATGCCTGAGATAAGAAATCAAGGATCCGTTGTTGAAAATCACCGGCTTCCTCATAGGCGGCATGACCCAAGCCCGGATAAATTAAAAGAGATGCCGTGTTCAGCTTTTCAGCCAGATCGCGGGAAGCCTGAACACCAACGATGTGATCACACTCGCCTCCGATCACGAAGACCGGGCAAAAGATCCGATGGATTTCTTCCAGCGCGTCATGATCAAGACAAGCCTGAGCCTGCGTGAGAAACCGGTCGAAGGTTTGGGGTTTCCCCCATCGGCTGAGCAGAGGGAGGAGCCGGCGGTATTTTTTGAGATAGGCGTCGGAGTAAGACTTTTCAGCCGTATCCGTCATCAAACCGGAATAATCCGACTGTTTTGCCATGTGGATCCAGCTTTGGAGGGTGGCGCGGGTTGTTTGTCCGGGCTGTGCTGTGGTGAGGGCCAAAACAAGGCGGCTGACAAGCTTTGGATAATCAATCGCGAGGTACTGGGCGATCATCCCACCCTGCGACACGCCCAGAATGGCGGCGGCTTTAATGCCTAAAGCTTTCATGGCAAGCGCCTGATCGGCAGCCATCTGCCGCGTGGAATAGATTGGGGGCAGCGTATTGCGGCGGCTGAACAAATAAACTTTAAAATGCCGGGCAATCCGCCGATAGCTGAACGCAAAAGCGAATGCCTGAAACTGACCATGAACCGGGGTCAGTCCATCGCCTAATCCGGGCAGAATGACCAGTGTTTTTGGACCTTTTCCAAAGACTAGATAATTCATCGTATCGCCGTTGACGGCAACTTGGGCGCTGCGAGCAGAAGTGAACATCAAAATTCCCCCTTATGAACGAAGTCGTTGTCTTCTTTGTATTTCCCGGACATGTGCTGAGGACGGCGGTTATTTGAATTCCATAAATCAGAGTCAGAGAACTTGAACCAAGCACTTTCCCGGGAAATAATCAGACCGCTAATTTTAGAAATGTTTCCTCAGCTGCGGGTTTTATCAGATCGCGCAGAATGTCGGGCAGCTCAATGACGATCAAACGGTCGTTACTCCTGATCGTCCAGATCACAGATGCAGAATAGCCGGATGAAGCGGAATCTGAAACCGCCATGGTTTGTTCCGTCCATTTTACACCGTCAGATTCATGGAGCGTTTCACTGGGACCGCTGAAAATCGTGGACAGACCGCAAGCTTGATCACGCTTTTGTTCATTCACATAGAAAAGCACAGGTTCACCGGATTCCCGCAGAATTTGGTAGGTGGTATAGCTGGCGGTGGCAGCGGAAGGCAGGGCTAAGACAGGCGTAAAATTTTCTGCCCAGATCAGGGTTTCAATCACCTTCATCTCCTCGCCAGCCTGAAATTGCCGCTGAGTATCAATGAACAGGAAAGGGGCGCTGCGAACCTGGAGGCCGGTGCAGGCCGGATTTTCCATGGAATTCAGAACCCGGATATTGTCGTTGCGGTAGATCAGACCGCCGACTAACAAAAGCAGGATCAGCAGAATGGTGAGAAGGAGGCGATGTTTTTTCATAAGGTATTCTCACTTTCTAAAAGCGTAACTAAAATCAGAATTTCGCTTATTTTGTCTGAGTTTCGATCAGGTGACGAAAAGTTTTCTCAACGGTCGGCTGAATCCGTTCGATCAGGAAATCAGAGGCAGAGATCTGAATTTCATAGGTGCGTGTCTGAAGCGTCCAGATTCGATCGAATCGAACTTCAGACTGAGAATTGTTAACCGGTTCGTCTTGTTCAAACCAGAGAACGCCGTTTTCTTCTTGCATCAACGTGCGGTTAAGATCGGACGTGAGTGCGAATTGACAGCTGAGCGGCTGGTGATCGCGATGCTGTTCCAGCACGGTCAGCGGATAACTCGGACCCTTTGGATTCAGCCGAACCCAGTAATCCCCCACGATCCCCCAAGGTGAAGAAAAGAGAGCCAGTCCAGGAAGGAACTCACGGGTTTTGATGTCCATGCTGAGAAAGGTCATATCATCCTCGGCCTGAAACTGCCTGTTGAAATTTGGAAATAGAAGCGGTGAATTCTGAACGGACAACCAGTAACAGGGATGATCGCTCGTCCGTTCCTGAATGACATGGATATTTGCCGTCCGGTACAGCGCAAGCAGGCTCAGGAAAAGGATGAATATTATCGAACTTCGGCGTATTAGGATATTCTTTTTCATGCTTTCACCTTTAACTTTCTCTCTGAATGATAAGGCAAGCCACACTTTTTTTCGTAAATCACACAAATTCCTGCTTCCATCTTACCAACGAAATTTGTAAAAGGGAAGCGATCTTTGAAATACAGAAGAATGAAAGGGAAAAAATCCATTCTGTAAAATATGGAAGGTTTAGTAAACCTGAAAAATCATAGTTGAGCTTTTGGGGCAGGCTATTTATACTGAAATCAAGAGGTGATGAACAATGATTGAAACGTTTAGAGTCAAAACCAGTCTGGATGAATTTGAGCGCATCGTGCTTCTCTACAAAGCGCAGGATGGAAAAACATTCATCGGACATTCTTTCTATTACGGCGGCCGCGACGGTTCGGAATATCTGTTGTTTCTGTATAAAGATCCGCTGCCGCAGGGTGGCTTATTGGAAGGCTGGAATGAATTAGATGAAACGTCCTATCATATCACGATCGTCGGCGTTCATGATCACCGGATCGCGGTTGAGGACTTCCTCGTCTGTCACAATCCGGAGCTGACCTGGGAAGATGTAATCTATGTACCGGTGCATGATTTTACCGAGGTGGACAGCGTCTATAAAGAATTGAATCCGCAGCCGGGACGGGCGTACGCGTTTGTGATTGGAAAGAGCGCAGCGGAATAACAAAACAGAATCATAGCGAAACAAGCGGGCACATCGAGGGAAAGATGGAAGCTCGCTTTTCTTTGCGGATGGAAATGCGGCGTGGGGAATATGTTATAATAAGAAAAAGAAAGAACAGGAGGGTTGGCGATGAGTATTGGACTTTCGTTTGAGGCTCAGATTCAGGATGTAAGTGAAGTCCGGGAAGAAATTATGGACTTGGCGGAACAGTGGAACATCCCGGCTTTTCCGGATGAAAACAGCGTGAGCTTATCGTTCTGCCCGATTGGAATTCTGGAAATTCAATTCCAACAGGAAGAGATGAATCATTGGATCATGTCAGGTGAGTGCGTGACGACGCCGGCGGGACCGGGGCTGCACAAAGCGGCCGCTGATTTTATTGAGACGCTGGCGGATCGGCTGAATCTTGAAATTCTGTTTGAGGATGAAGCGGAATATATGATCTACCATGATTTTAAGAAAATGGTAGAGGATCATTTTTATCCCTGGCTGGCAACGCTGACGACGATTCCGATTCATCAGATGGAAGAGGATGAATATACCAGCCTGTGCTTATGCTGGGATCTGAATCAATATATGCCCCGGGAAATTCCCGGCACGATCATCACGCACATGGGCCGATTTTCAATTTCCGCATTGGCTGAGAAGCTGGAAGACGGCATCGAGGCATTCGCCGATCAGTTCTTTATCTGGAAGAATCCGATCAAGGACGCACTGTATTACCGGAACTGTGCGTTGAACCAGTTGTGGGAGCATTGTTATTTCGCGCCGTCTTCCCGCAGTGAGCTGGATCGGCAGACCAACGAATTTATCTTCTCCCATCTGGAACAGGCGCTGATGATGGACCGAACGCTGCCCTTTCCGATTGAAGCGTACTACAAGCTTTGTCAGCTGGATGGCAAAGATCCGCTGGATCTGACAGGGGTTCCTGAGCTGTGCTATGAAACAAAGATCGGGTATCGCCGGGACCGGATCACGCAGGATTTCGGCAACGTCAAGTTTGTATTCCCTGGGAAATATAAATATGAATATAAGCAGACGGAACAAGGCCGGGGAATCAATTTATGGACAGATGGAAGCGACCCGCGCTGTCCGCTCTGGCAGATCACCGGGTTTTCCCGCAATCAGGGAGATGCGATTTTCTTTGAGCAGGGATTTGAGAAAGTCCAGGATATCGAGGAATTCCAGGCGGGTGAGGGCGTCTGTCGGTATGGCTGGTATGCGTCCAAGGACGAACTTCAGCTTGCGGCCCAGATTATTTGCGGCGCACAGCTGACGTTGATCACCGTGACTCTTCCTGATGAAGGGCAGCGGGAAGGGGTACTTGAACTACTGCACGCTGTCCGGGCGCTGCTTCCAAAAGAGGAAGTTCGGCAACAGGCGACGTATACTTTGCGGCAATAGTTCTGTTTTCCTGGCGGATCATGTTTTCCTTGCTTACTAAGGCGGAAAAGATCCAACATGGCAAAAGGATTGCGTATACACAGATACGGATCTATAAGTTGTTAAAAAATAAAAATCAGATTTCCCATGTTAAAGAATGAGAGTGAATTAATTATGAAAAAAAGCGCAATATTTGCATTATTACTCCTGTGCTCCGTTCTGACAAGTTATATCTTCAGAGATATGGATTTTTTGGCGAACGTTTTTATAATACTGAATAGCTTGACATTTATAATGACTGTCCTATTTCTAGTCATTGAACATGTTCAGTATAGAAAATAAGCTGAACAAGGATAATTTACTTGGAAAAATGGAAAACAACTGAATTTGTGGCAATGCTTCAGATTGAAGCGGACATTGCTTTGTACTAAAACCTGGGTGAACCAGGCTTTTTTCTGGTTTACTGTAAAAATTGTACCTGCTTCTTCGTGCGAAACAGCGCTTTTAATGAAGAAAGAAGAAAGAAATCCTGTTCATGTTGGCAATTCACATCAAAAAAGGTTCTGGCATAAACGCCAAAACCTTCGATCTTCATTCTTTAAAAATGGATGATCTGAATTTCCTTTATCGAAACTTGACGGTGATCAACAAAGCCCGGTCGGCATCGACCTGTTCCGGGTGTTCTAAACTTTGCATCAGATCGTTGACCTCCATTGAAAGCTGTCCATCGCTGCCGCCATCTTTTTCAAGTATCAAAAGCAGCGGCACCGGTTGGTTCAACGGAACGTCGATGGTTTCATCCAGACGATCCGTTCCGCGTGCTCCCCAGTCTGAAGTGAAATAAGCACCGTCTTCGCCAATCGGGACGCCCGGGGAAGACACGCCGCCGCAAGACCAGGCAAAGCGGGACTGATCGGCTAAAACCTGAATCATCAGGATTTTATCGTCGTGTTCAAGCATCCCGCTGGTTCCGCCGCCGGCCTCCTCCTGCCATTGATGATCCGCGTTTAACGTCCAGCTCTGAACTTCCAGCCCATCGACGGTCTCGTTGAGGTGCAAATCAAAAAAGAAGGTGGAATCCCCTTGCGGCATTAAATCAAGCAGAGTCTGGGTATCTTCGGAAAGCGTGTGCGGCGACACGCTTAACGGCGCTGTGGCGGTTGGTGTGGATTGACAGGCAGTGAACAGGGCAACAAGGCCGGATAGCGCCAAAGCGCGGAACAGTTTATTTTTCATGATTGTTTTTTCCTTTTATTATGATCTATGCTGCATCTGAAAACAGACCTGCGTTTTTTACGGGAAAGACTGAAATTTGAAGACCAGAGACAAGTCCGAGAGGAATTGTTTAGTAGATTGAAGCGTGGGAAGATCGGAAGATTTCGAGAAAATTTCGATCATTTGCGGCGGACGGCTGTTCGCATGCCGCATTGTACCGCAGACAGGCGTCGATCAAATCATGAACCGAATCGACAGAATAAGGAACCTGAGCTTTGATCGCCGGGCGGGCTGAATTCATCGCGAAGCCATATGGAATGCTTTGCAGCATATCCAGATCGTTCTGTTCATCGCCGATGGCGGCGGCCTGCTTCCGATCCAGACCTAACCGATCCAGAATCTCCAATAAAGCAGCTCCCTTGCTGCAGCCTGCGCAGCTCATTTCCACCAGATCCGGACCGCTGCTGGTCACGGCCAGCCGGCCTTGGAAATGTTTGCCGAAGTAATCCAGGAAAAATGGGAGCCTTGCCGGATCGGCCAGGATCATAAAAATCTTATTGGGATACGCGGTTTGCGGCTGGTTCAAATAATCGCGGACCTGTCGCAGGTAAAGATCTTCTGGGAATCGCTTTTGAATCAGGCTGTCAGCCTGATAGGTGATCCGCTCGGTGATGTCGATATCCAGTACGAAATCCAGTTCATCGCGAAAGGGTTCGCACAAATCGCACAGCTCGTTCAGCTCCGGCGGCATGACTTCCCGGCTCCATAAAAGCTGGTCGTTCAGTATCACCTTCGCGCCGTTGCAGGCGATGATATCGCAGTCGACAGCGTAATCGCGGATGATTTCCTCACGCGTACATGCCCGTCTTCCCGTGGCGATCAAAAACCGATTGCCCGCATCCTTCCAGCGGATAATCGCATCCCGGTTGGCCGGCGTCATTTTCCCCAGTTCCTGCGCTCCATGATATAACGTGCCGTCCAGATCGCTGGCGATCAGCCGGATTGGTTTTCTGTCCTTCATCTGTGGTTTCTCCTTTCCTCCCTGAAAAAATCCGTTAAAAACAGGGTATCACAATCGCTGAAGAAAGGCAAACCGGATTCCCGATCCGCGGCAATTTCTCCTTATTTAGTATAAGGAACAAAACAGATCTTTCATCGTTGCGATCAAAGTCCGTCCGCAAAGGAAAACCTTGTAGGAAATGGCTTTATGAAGTCAACCCGCGAAAGTCAGATCGAAATCAATCCGGCATCCGCAAAAGACAGATGCAGCGCTTCCTGCCTCCGCTTGATCAGGCAGTTCAGTCGGAAAAGAATCCGAAAAGGAAGGCAGAACTTCTTCATCAAAGAAAACTCCTGATGTAAAAACTCATAACGTGTTTCAGAAGAAAGCAAAATCCTGGCGATGAAAAACGATGAAACATCAATTTCATGGGAAGAAGTGCTTTAGAACAGGAGAGAATTTTGCTATAATAACCCATGCGGAGGATGCAGTATGAAATGGGAAGAATTTATCGAAGCCTGTCGGCAAAAGAAAATCGAATGTTCCGCTCTTCAGCAGAATCAGTTTGTGCGGTATGCGCAGCTGCTGCGGGAATGGAATGAAAAAATAAATCTTACTGCCATCACGGAATGGGAGGAAGTGCTGGAAAAGCATTTCTATGATTCGCTGGTTCCGTTTGCCGGCATGGCGCTGGACGCTGTCCACCTGTGCGACGTCGGGGCGGGCGCGGGCTTTCCTTCCCTGCCGTTAAAAATTATGAATCCTCAAATGAAGATCACAATTTTAGAACCGCTGAACAAGCGGGTTGTTTTTCTCAAGGAAGTATGCCGCGAGCTTCAGCTGGACAATGTTGAATGTTTGAATGTCCGGGCTGAGGACTACGCGAAAGAACATCGCGAATCGTTTGATTTGGTCACGGCGCGGGCCGTCGCCAATCTGCGCGTGCTGTCGGAGCTGTGTCTGCCGTTAGTAAAAAAGAATGGAATCTTTGTCGCCATGAAGGGGGCCGCCGGATTTGAAGAACAAGCCGAGGCGGAAAAAGCGACGAAAATTCTGGGCGCGGAATTGGAAAAGGCCGAGGAAGTCCATCTGCAGGACGGCTCAGCGCGCGTCAATCTGACCTACCGCAAGGTCAGAACCACGCCGCCGCAGTATCCGCGCGCCTATGCGAAAATCAAAAAGAGTCCGTTGTAAAGGAGTGTTTTTATGAGAGAAGTTCGGGAAATATCAATCGAGCAGATTCATCCCAACCGTCACCAGCCGCGGCTGGAATTTAACGAAGACGCGCTGATGGAGCTGGCGCAGTCGATCCGGGAGAATGGGCTGATCCAGCCGATCACGGTTCGGGAAGACGAAGACGGGTATGAAATCATTGCCGGGGAACGCCGCTACAAAGCCTGCATTCTGGCCGGATACAGCGAAGTTCCATGCAATGTCATGAGCGCCGACGAACAAAAATTAGCGGAGCTGGCGTTAGTGGAAAACATTCAGCGCGAGAACCTGACTTCCATCGAAGAAGCCAAGGCGTACATCCAGATCATGCGCTCTGCCGGCATGACGCAGGAAGAACTGGCGTCCAAAATGGGAAAATCCCAGTCCACGATCGCAAACAAGGTGCGGTTATTGAATTTGCCGGATGAAATTCAGGAAGGTATCTCCTCCCGTAAGATTACGGAACGCCATGCGCGGGCGCTGCTTTCGGTGGAGCCGGAAAAGCAGCGGGAAGTCTATGAAAAAATCGTAAAGAAGGGCATGAACGTCCGTCAGACAGAACAGCTGATCACCAGCATGAAAGAAGCACCGCAGCCGAAAACTGAAGCGAAGAAACCGGTCTTCAAAGGATTTGCCCGCAATATTAAAATCGCGGTGAACACAATTTACCAGGCGGTGGAGATGGTTCGCCGCACCGGGATCGCGATTGAAACTGAGGAAGCAGAAACGGACAACGACGTCCGGATTATCATTAAGTTTCCCAATAAATAAGGAATAAACCCCATACTTTTAAGGAAGGTCCTGACAAAAACAGGCCAGAGGTCAACAGGCGATGGATAAAACAGATTGCCTGTAAGACAGGAAGGTTCGCCTACCTTGCTGGGGGACAATTATGCTCTGTGAATACCGAGTAAGGATTAAATCAAGATAAAAGGATGTGAAAAAATGGGAAAAATCATTGCCATCGCCAATCAGAAGGGCGGCGTCGGAAAAACGACGACGAGCATCAATCTCTCCGCCGGACTGGCCTATCTCGGCAAAAAAATATTACTGGTCGATTTTGACCCGCAGGGCAATGCGACGCAGGGCGTCGGCGCGACCCGCCAGAGCTTTGTAAAAAGTATTTACGACGTCATTATGAGCGACGTGGAAGTGAAAGACGCTGTGAAAACCATGAAGATTCCGCCGCTGGATATCCTGCCGGCGACGATTGACCTGGCCGGGGCGGATCTGGAAATGGTCGAATACAAATATGGCCGCGAGAAGCTGCTGAAAAACAAACTGGTCGCCGTGAAGAACGATTACGATTACATCATCATCGACTGCCCGCCTTCGCTGGGACTGCTGAACACCAACGCCCTGACGGCCGCGGATTCGGTGATCATCCCGGTGCAATGTGAATACTATGCGCTGGAAGGGTTGACGCAGCTGTTGTCGACGATTCGTCTGGTACAGCGTCTTTTCAACAATAAATTGATGATCGAAGGCGTATTATTGACGATGTTTGATGCGCGGACCAAGCTGAGCGTCGAAGTCCAGCAGGAAGTCCGGCGGTATTTCAAGGAGCGGGTATATAAGACGTATATTCCGCGCAACGTCAAGCTGTCGGAAGCGCCTTCCCGCGGCGCCACGATTTTTGAATATGACGTAAAATCGGAAGGAGCCAAGGCCTACGCATCGTTAGCAAAGGAAGTCATTTCCTATAACGCAAAGGAGGCAAAAGCCAATGAAAAAGGATGAAGCCCGGCTGGGGAAAGGCCTGGGAGCCATTTTCGGCGAGGATTTAAGCAATGTGATCGAGGAGATCCAGCAGGGCGACGAAAGCCGCCAGAGCGAGATCAAGCTGTCGGAGATCCGGCCGAATCCCTACCAGCCGCGTAAAATATTCGACGACGAGAAGATCGGCGAGCTGGCTCAGTCAATCAAGGAGCATGGCGTCTTCACTCCGGTATTGCTGCGCAAATCGGTCAAAGGCTACGAGCTGATCGCCGGCGAACGCCGCGTCCGCGCCAGTAAGAAGGCAGGATTGAAGACGATTCCCGCGATCGTCATGGAGTTCACCGAAGAACAGATGATGGAAATCTCGCTGCTGGAAAACATCCAGCGCGAAGACCTGAACGCGATTGAAGAAGCTCAGGCATATCAGCGCCTGATCGAACGGCTGGACTACACGCAGGAAAAACTGGCCCAGCGCGTCGGGAAATCCCGCGAACACATCACCAACACCCTGCGGCTGTTAAAGCTGCCGAAATCTGTCCAGCAGCTGGTCACGGAGAATAAATTGTCGATGGGGCATGTGCGCCCGTTAGTCACGATTGAGGATGAGGGCGAAGCCTATGATCTGGCGATGAAGATCGCCGAGGAAGGTCTGTCTGTGCGCGAGGTGGAACGGCTGGTCAAGGAACGGCAGGAAAAACCGAAACCGAAGGCCGCCAAGAAGGCGGAAGACCCGAATCTGCTGTATGTTGAGGAAGTCATGCAGAACAAGCTGCAGACCCGCGTCAAGGTCGATAAGAAACAGATCGTGATTCAGTATTCCGGTACGCAGGATTTGAACCGGATTCTGGAATTGATTCATTGTCTGGAAGAAACAGAATCGTAAACTGAAAATCAAAAAAGGCATATCCAAGCGTCGAACGTCAGACGGGGATATGCCTTTTTTCAATGTTCATGGATTGTTTTTAACCATGCAAGCTTGTCTGCGCAAGGCAATCAGAAGCTTGCAGCCGGTCTTTTAAAGCAAGCTGGCGCTTTGCGATCCATTATTGCGAAGCAGGATGACCGCTGAAAATCTTCTGCCCCGGAAGCATTTCCAGTCCCTTTGCTTCCATCAGTTCCTGAACGGTGACAAGCTGATAACCCATCGCGGTCAACTGCGGGATAATCGCTGCGGCGGCGTCCGCAGATTCCGCGTGGATGTCATGCATCAGAATGATATCGCCGTCTTCCACGTTTTCAAGGACATGGCTGATCGTTTTCTGTGCATCGCGGGTTTTCCAGTCCAGCGTGTCCATGCTCCACAAGATCAGCGGCAAAGCGGAAGCCTCTTTGACTTGTTCGCTGACAGCGCCGTAGGGCGGACGCAGCGTTTTGACCTGTATCTGGCGGCCGGTTAACTCGCTGACCAGTTCGCTGACGCGGTTTAGCTGATAGTTCAGGCGATCGTTGGACAGTTTGGTCAGATTCGGATGACTGTAAGTATGCGACGCGATTTCACTGCCGCTCTCCGCAACCGCTTTGACAACGTCCGGATAAAGCTCGACGTTGGTCCCGACCATGAAAAATGTACATGCCCCGTCGCTGGCTCGCAAAGCTTCCAGAATCCGCGGCGTATTCTTGGGGTGCGGACCATCGTCGAAGGTGAGCGCCACCATCGGCCGGTCAGGATCGACAGTTCTTGGAGGAATGAAGAGATTCCCGCTGTCTTCCGCAGGTTTTAACAGAAAATGAGAACCCAGCTGCGCCCGGTCCAGCGACCATTGCAGCGGACTTTCGGGGTCCAGATGGATTGATTCCTGTTCCGAGGTTTCCTGTTTGCTTTTATCCAATTTACTTTCTGCGTCAATATTGACTTCGTCGTGGCTTATTTCTTCTTCCCGTTCAGCCTCGCCGTTTTCCTTTAACGTCTCTGTGGGGACGGGAAGATCAAAGAGGAATGTCAGTTGATCCCCCTCTGAATAAAACCGGGAGAAATTCTCTGCCCTAGGGGCGCTGGCCTGAATAAACGGCAGCGTGTATGCGAGGGAGCGGGTAGCCTCCTGATTTTTCATCGCATCCCGGAAAAGCGCGGAGATCCGCTCCAGCCCGGTTTGATCGAAAGCCTGTTCTGCGCCGATCAATTCCCCTGTCTGTTGATCAAGCATGTAACCCCAGTGTTCTTCCTCGATATGATCGCCGACTTTTTTCTGAATTAAATAGACAACCGACATGGTGTTCTGCGCCAAAGCTTCAGTATGATAATCCGCTTTGATCAGGATCGGTTTTGGATCTTCCTGACTGGCAGCCGGCCACTCGGCGTATGCCGTTGACAACGCGCTCATCAACAAGCCAGCCTGCTGCCGGGCTGTGGCTTGGACAGCCTGCGGTTCCTGCGGATAGAAAACGACAATTTCTGCCGCGTCTTGTTTTTCATGCAGCGCCTGATCCAACTGCCGGTCTTCTGCTTCCAGAAAGCTGGGGCGCGTGGTTTCTGACCAGCCTTGTGTGCTCAGAAACAGGGATCCGGCCACTGCTGCGCCGATTCCTGCCATGCTGAACAACAGGATTGGCAGGCGGGAACTCCGGTGCTGTCGCTTCGTGTTTTTAGCTTCGATTTTCAATCACGATTCCTCCTTTCTCCTTTTTATTGTTGCCGAATTTTGTCGAATCATGAAAAAAGCAGAGATAAGCCGGGCGTAAATCAGAGGAAAGTTTTCATTTTCAACGAGTTTTCACAAATTTCAGAAAGCATCGCGGATAAATCGAAGAACTGTCTTTATATTGCGGACAAATTCAAAAAAGTGTCTTGCATTTCACTGGAAACTAAGGCACTATAAAATCAAAGAGACCGCTTACAAGAATGAAGGAGGAACAAGATGAGCGAAGGAAAATGGATGTGGGCTTTAGTGAAGGATAAGGCAGACGTCGGCTTAACGCTGAAACAGGTACCAATTCCGAAATGCGGCAAAAATGACGTGAAGATCAAAATCCGCAAGACGTCGATCTGCGGCACCGACGTGCATATTTATAACTGGAACGAATGGGCACAGCATACAATTCCGATCGGCTTGACCGCCGGGCATGAGTATGTCGGGGAAATCGTCGAGGTTGGCGAGAATGTCGAAGGTTTCCAGATTGGCGACCTTGTCAGCGGGGAAGGGCATATCACCTGCGGCCATTGCCGGAATTGTCTGGCGGGGCAGCCGCATTTATGCCGCAACACCCAGGGCGTCGGCGTCAACCGCAACGGCGCATTCGCGCAGTACCTCGTGATTCCGGCGAAAAACGCGTGGCATTGCGATCCGTCGATCCGCGAGGAATTATATTCATGCTTTGATCCGTTAGGCAACGCGGTGCATACAGCGCTGCAGTTCAATATGATCGGCGAGGATGTGCTGATCACCGGCGCCGGGCCAATCGGATGCATGGCGGCGGCGATCTCCCGCCATGTCGGAGCGCGGCATGTCGTCGTCACGGATGTCAACGAATACCGTCTGAATCTGGCCAGGACGCTCGGAGCGACCCGCACGGTCAACGTCGCTCAGGAGAAGCTGCCGGAGGTGATGCGTGAACTGGGCATGAAGGAAGGCTTCGACGTCGGTCTGGAGATGAGCGGCGCGCAGTCCGGCTTCAACGACATGATCGACAACATGAAAAACGGCGGCAAGATCGCACTTTTAGGCTTACAGAAAGCGGACGCCCGGATCAACTGGGAAAAAGTCATTTTCAACGGGCTGACGATCAAGGGCATCTATGGCCGGGAGATGTGGGAAACCTGGTATAAGATGTCGACGATGCTGCAGAGCGGCCTGAACATCGACGCTGTGATCACTCATCGGTTCGATATTCAGGATTATGAAAAAGGATTCGCGGCGATGAACTCCGGACAATCCGGCAAAGTGGTGCTGGACTGGAGTTCGCTGCAGAAGGAGGAAAAAGAATGAATAAGATTGAAGCGCTGCACTATTACGCTCAGGAAGTCAAAGACATTAAAGAAGCCGGTTTGTTCAAAGGTGAAAGTCCGATCGTCACACCCCAATCCGCGCATGTGAGACTGGAAGATGGCCGTGAGGTCATCAACATGTGCGCGAATAACTATCTCGGTCTGGGCAACGATCCGCGTCTGATTCAGGCGGCGCAGAAATCGTATGAGGAAAAGGGTTACGGTCTGGCTTCCGTGCGGTTTATCTGCGGTACGCAGGACAGCCACAAACAACTGGAAGCGGCGATTTCGCACTTTCTGGGCATGGACGATACGATCCTGTATTCCTCCTGCTTCGATGCCAACGGCGGTCTGTTCGAGACGATTCTGGGACCGGAGGACGCGGTGATCAGCGATGAGCTGAATCATGCCAGCATCATCGACGGCGTGCGCTTATGCAAAGCCAAGCGCTTCCGTTATAAAAACAATGACATGGCCGATCTGCGGCAGCAGCTGATCGCCGCGGAGGAAGCCGGAGCACGGATTAAGCTGATCGCCACCGACGGTGTGTTCTCAATGGACGGCATCATCGCCGATCTGAAATCCATCTGCGATCTGGCCGACGAATTTCATGCGCTGGTCATGGTCGACGACAGTCATTCCGCCGGCTTTGTCGGAAAGCATGGCCGGGGAACGGCGGAATACTGCGGCGTGGAAGGGCGTGTGGACATCATCACCGGCACGCTGGGCAAGGCGTTAGGCGGGGCTTCCGGCGGCTTTACGGCGGCGCGTCAGGAAATTGTCGATCTGCTTCGTCAGCGCAGCCGCCCGTATCTGTTCTCCAACACCTTGGCGCCGGCCATCGTCGCCGCTTCGCTGGAAGTCTTCAAGATTCTGGAAGCCGATACCTCGCTGCGCGATCATCTTGAAGACATCACCGCTTATTACCGTCAGAAAATGACGGACGCCGGTTTCGATATCATCCCGGGCGTGCATCCGATCGTACCGGTTATGCTTTATGATGAAAAGACCGCCGGGGAAATGGCCAGACGGATGATGGACAAAGGCATCTACGTCGTCGCCTTCTCCTATCCGGTCGTCCCGAAGGGGAAAGCCCGGATCCGCACGCAGGTCAGTGCCGCGCATACCCGCGAAGACATCGACACGATTGTCCGCTGCTTCTGCGAAGTCCGCGAAGAAATGCGAAAATAAAGCAAAAAAGACCCGTTTTCGAGCAGAAAGCGGGTTTCTTTTCATTTCCAAAAACTTTTCAGTTCCTGAAAATGATTCCAGAAAGATCAAGAAAGCCTCAGAGTGAAGCCATGATCTGGATATATTGTGTTTATTTTGTGAAATCTTTGTGATTATATTCGCTTGACGGATGGAGAGATTTCTGTAAAATAGGGGTTGTAGAGGAGATCTACATAGGAGGAAACATGAACAACAAATTTGTGAAGGTCGGTCTTGCGGGTTTATTAGCGGCAAGCATGACTGCTTGCTCAAATACGCCTGCGGAACCAAGTCAGGAAAAAACTCCTGACACGGCAAACTCCGGCGTCTATGACGTCAAGGGTACAGGTTATGGCGGAGAGATGAATCTGAAAGTCACGATCGCCGATCAGAAGATTACGGACATCGAGCTGGTGGACAGCCACGAAACCAATGTCGTCATTGATCGCGCGTTCCCGGTGATTAAAGAGAGAATTCTGGAAGCCAACTCGCCGGTCGTTGACAGCGTGACGGCTGCGACATTCTCGTCGTTTGGCGTGAAGGCTGCGGTTGCGGATGCGATGAAGCAGGCGGGCATGGATGTGGAAGACATCACGATGACCACGCAGGGACCGGAAAAACCAGCGTCTCAGCGTGAAGCGGAAACCTGCGATATCGTCGTTGTCGGCGGCGGTCCTTCGGGATTAGCGGCAGCCATCGGCGCGAAGCAGACCAACGCGAATGCCAACGTGATTCTGGTTGAAAAACTGGATATCCTGAGCGGCAACGGCAAATTCGATATGAACTTCTTCGATATCATCAATACCGAAGCTCAGAAAAAAGCGGGCAATGAGGAATGGACGGTCAATCAGGTCGAAAACTTCATTGAAAGCAAGTCGAAATCCGGCGAAAGCGCCGAACGCATCGAAGTCTGGGCCAACCAGGAAAACGAACTGGATGCCTGGCTGCGCGCGATGGGCGTCGAGCTGAACTACAACTATGGCGGAACCAACCACATGGCGGAAGACAACCAGTATTCCGGCGAAGTCATTCAGGCAGGTCTGGAAAAGACGGCGAAGGAACTGGGCGTCGATATCCGCACTGGCACTAAGGGTGAAGATCTGATTCTGGACGGCAAGGACGTCATCGGCGTGAAAGTCACAAACAACGATAACGAATCGTATGACATCAACGCGCAGGCAGTCATCATCGCTACCGGCGGCTTCTGCAGCAACAAGGAGCTGTTAGCCGAATATGCTCCGGGCTACGAAGTCATGAATACGTCGAACCAGATGGGCACGACGGGCGACTTTGTCAAAGTCTTTGAAAAGAACGGCTTCCAGATGGAAAACATGGGCAAGATGAGTGTGTTCTCCAACATCATCGTTCCACGCCGGGATCTGACAGGCGGTGCGGACATGAATCTGTTAGTTAACAAAGCCGGCGAACTGCTGAACGACAACAACGGCGGACTGGATCGCGCAGCGATGGTTCAGGGTCAGCCGGATGGCGCGGCCTTCTATATCACAGATAAGACGGGCTACGATTCATTCTATCGGATCCGCAAGCATGTCGGTCTGGGCTACTATACGGAAGGCAAGACGATTGAAGAACTGGCGGAAGCGCTGGGTGTTGATGCGGCTGGGTTGAAGGCCAGCATTGAACAGTACAACGCAGATGCGGAAGCGGGCGCGGAAAACGCGGTCTTGGGCGAAGTTCCTTCCCGTGCATTGGATGCGGAAGGTCCGTACTACGGCGTTCGCGTCGAACCGGCAAATCACATGACCAAGGGCGGCGTTGTCGCTAACGAAAAAGCACAGGTTCTCTACGAAGACGGCACTGTCGTCAAGGGTCTGTACGCTTCTGGTGAAGTGACATGGCAGTCCGGCGGTTATTCCCAGTCGGTTGTCTTTGGTAAGGTCGCGGGCGAAAACGCTGCGGCAGAACTGAAATAAATCTGAACTTAAAACGTTGTTTAAGGTTCTCACCCGATTTGGGGGAAAGACTTGAATCTTCTTACAAACAAGCAGGCAGGACAGAGATATCAAACTTTGTTCTGCCTGTTTTTTAATTTTTACGCAAAGCAAAACCGTAAAAAGGACAGGCAGATCGCTGATCTCAGGTTCTTACTCGGATTTGGGCAAAAATAAAAAGGGCGGACAAGATAACGTTTTATATCAAGCTTTATCTTGCCTGCTTCTTTGTATGGAAATGCTATTCCTGTCCTAAACCGGGTAAGAACCTGATCTCAGCCGTTGAATCCGCTACTTTGATCAGGCGTGATCGCTTGAATCATTTATTCTTCGAAGGTGGATTGGTTATCGTAGCTTTTTAGAAAAATGTGTAATTTCAAACCATAAAACAGTCGTAAATGGATTTCAATGCAATCGGAGCGATCAGAAACAGGCGTTACACTTTATTTGCCTGACGATTGTTTTCCATAGAAATAGAAATAATCGACCTCGCTTATTCCTTCACGCTTGAATTCCGGCTTGTGCGAAGATCGAGAACATTATAAAATGAAATTATGAAAATCGCTTATTGTGAAGATGAAAAAACTCAGAAAGCGATTCTGGAAGAATCGCTTGGCCGTTGGGGCAAAACAGATCTGGTCTGGTATGAAAGTGCAGAACAGATGCTTTTTGAGTGCGACGGCCGATATCCGTTTGATTTGATCATCCTCGATATCCAGATGAAGAAACAGAACGGGATGGAGCTGGCGCGCAAGATCCGTCAGACTGACGCGCAGGTACCGATCTTGTTTTTAACGGCGATCAAGGAGTATGTGTTTGAAGGTTATGAGGTCAAAGCTCTGCGGTATCTGATCAAACCAGTTCAGGATGCGGCGTTGTTCGCGATCCTCGATGAAATTCAATCCGCAGCTCAGCACTCGATTCTATTAAACGGAAGCCGGATTAACCTGAATGATCTAATTTATGTGGAAGCGGAAGCCCACTATTGTCATCTTGTTTTTGAAGATCATCGGCAGAAAGAGAAGATCGGCATCCGGGAGCTGAAGGCGATGCTTGACGAAACGTTTGTGATGATTCATCGTTCGTATCTGGTCAATATCGCCAAGGTGGATCAGATCCGCCGTGAAGATATCTCTGCGGGTCCGTTTACGCTGCCGGTCGCCCGGTCGCAGTTAAAGATTGTCAACGAGGCGTTCATTCAATATAACAAAGGAACAGGCTTATGATCGCGGTTTATCTTGTGGAGTGTTTGCCGGGAATCGGACTGATGATTCTGCTCTGGCTGCGGTTTCAGCGAAAAAGTCTGGCACTGGATTTGGCGGTGCTGGCCGGCGCGGCGCTCAGTTATATGGGAACCCGCTCCTTTCTGCCGTTTTTCTGCGTTGCTTATCTGCTTTGTCTTGTCCTTGAACAGCAGCGAAGTCAGAGCCGGCCGGCGATTCTGGCGGTGATCGGCGTGAGTATGCTTTTCCTCGTCGGCTGCGGTGTATTGCAGGATCAGCTTCTGCTTTTTCTGATGATCAGCCTTTTGCTTTACGGCATCGGCTGCGAAAACCAGCGGTTGCTGCGGCGCAGTTATGAAGACCGGATGATGGAATATCAGAATAAAATTCTGGTTCAGCAGATGGAGGAAGTCAATAATATCTATCAGATTATGCGCGGCTGGCGGCATGATTATCACAATCATTTACAGAATCTGAAAGCCCAGCTGCGGATGAATCAAATCGAGGAAGCGAAGAACTATCTGAACGCACTGGAACAGGATCTGGAAGACGTCTATGAACTGGTGGACAGCGGCAACCTGAACGTCGACGCGATCCTGAATTCAAAACTGTCGATGGCGATCAAGAAAGAGATCGCGCTGGATTACAAAGCGACCGTGCCGAGTCAGCTTACTGTCGCTGATCTGGATCTGTGCGTGATTCTGGGAAATCTGATCGACAATGCGATGGAAGCGTGCGAAGGGTTGGCGTCGGACCGGTTTATCCGTTTATATATCGGCGTCTTTAAGCAGCAGCTTTACATCTCCGTTGCCAATGCGACCGCGGAGGTGGTGCGGAAGATGGATGATGAATACATCACGCACAAACGAGGCAACCATGGGCATGGCTTACTGCGCATCAATCGGGAAGTGGAGAAGTACGGCGGGTATATCAACCGCAAGAATGAGCCAGGGATCTTCGTCACGGAAATTATGCTTCCTTTATAAGACCATTCGTGCATGAAATTTTGCATTTCGTGCACTTTTTTCTTATTCGGCACTGTTTTTCTTTATAATCAAAATGAAGATAACGACAGGAAGGGGCGTCATTATGAAATACAGTGTGCGCAGCACCTATCATCTGGTCTATTCCAAAATGTGGGACTTTGACCGGAAATTAGTTTATTACGGAATCGCCGAGGTGTTGTTCTCTGCGATAACGCCGTTGGTCGGAGTGTTCATGCCATCGCTGATCATTGCCTGTCTGGAACAACAGGCCGGCGTGCAGACTTTGATCCTCGTTTGTCTCAGCGCGTTTTTAGTCTACGGCGTGATCAACGGGATTCAGACCTTTTTAGAGAGTCGCTCGTCGACACAGTTTATCCTCTTTCGTTTAAAAAAGTTCTGGAGTGAAATGTTCCGCAGCACGATTACGCGGGACTATCAGAATGTGGAAGATTATAAAACACAGATCCAGATTGCGAAAACGGAGGAATGTTTATCGTCCAACGATCATGGTTTGGAAGGCTTTTGCCATCACAACATCAAGCTGGCCGTGAACCTTTTCGGCTTAACGTTGTACTCTCTGGTTATCGGGAAGACGAACATTCAGCTGATCGGCCTGTTATTGGGGTTATCGGTAATTCAATATTTTATTTATCGCTATGCCTGGAAAAAAGAAGCGGCGACCATGGAGGAATCCGGTCAGATCGTGCGGTCAATCTGGTATCTGCATAAGGAAACCTACAATGTGGCAACGGGGAAGGATATCCGCTTATATGGAATGCGAAACTGGATGGCTGAATTCTATCGAAGCCTGATCCGCCGGCTGGAAAAGATTGAAGGAAAGGTCCGGAGCGCTTATTTTATTTATGACATGGCGGGTATTTTCATTCAGGCGGTCCGGGATCTGGCGGCTTACAGCTGGCTGATTCTGAGTCTGATGCACGGTATGAGCATCGCGCAATTTGTCTTTCTGTTAGGCGTGATCAGCGGCTTTTCCACATGGTTTTCCACAATCAGCGAAATGATATCGTTGTTGAGCAACGATCTGATGCGGATTGGTTATTACCGCAATTATACGGAATCGGAAGTGGTTCATGCAAAACATGCGGAACCTCAGGATGCATCGGAATCCATGGCCATTACCTTTGATCATGTATCGTTTCAATATGACAAACAACGCAAGGTTCTGGATGATTTTAATCTGACGATCCCAGCGGGGCAGAAAGTTGCGCTGGTAGGAATTAACGGGGCTGGCAAAACGACGCTGGTCAAGCTGTTGTGCGGCCTGTATCGGCCGGACAGCGGCCGGATTTTACTGAATGGCCGGGAGCTAATGGAGAACAACCGGGAAGCGTTCCAAAAACAACTGGCGGTGGTGTTTCAGGATGCGATGATCATGTCGGTGACGATCGCTGAAAACATCTCCGGCAAAAATCTGGAAAACACGGATTGCGAAAAAGTGGTCGAGGTATTGAAGCGGGCGAATCTCTGGGAGAAGGTCAGTCGTCTGCCGCTGCAGGAAAAAACCTATCTTGGAAAAGATCTGAACACAGACGGAATTCAACTTTCCGGAGGCGAGGTTCAGCGGCTGATTCTGGCACGGGCTTTATATAAGGAAGCGAAGATGCTGATCCTCGATGAACCGACCGCCGCGCTGGATGCGATCGCTGAAAGTGAGATGTATAAAATGGTGAACAATCTGGTCGAAGACCACACGGCGTTGTTTATATCCCATCGTCTGTCCTCTACCCAGTTCTGCGATCGGATCCTGTTTCTTGAACACGGGATGATTGTGGAAGATGGCACCCACGAGGAATTGATGAAGCGGAAAGGCAAATATGCCAGGATGTTTGAAGTTCAAAGCCAATATTATCAGGAAGGAGGGGAAGTCTATGAGTTTGAAAACAGCCTGGCAGGAAACCTGTAAATTCATCCGGATGATGCAGAAGAGCGAACCCCATGTGATCGCCTATCTAATCCTGACCGCTGCGATTACGGCGGCCGTGCCCTTTCTGCCGATTTACTTCTCCGCTCAGATTTTAAATTTCCTGATCACCGGTCAATTTCCGCAGGCAATGCAGAACGTTTACTGGATGATCGGTTTCAGCGTTATTCTGGGGTTGAGCAGTAAGGCTTTGAATCAACGTTTTCTTAAGCTGCGCGATCTGTCAAAATACAAAATCCGTCAGCGTGTTCTTGAAAAAGCCTATCAGATTGAATATGAAGAATTGGAAAAAGCAGAAACGATCGACGAAATCCGCAAGGCGGATCAAGGCAGTAACGGCGGTGGCGGTACGGGGGAACAGCTTCGTGATCTGCTTCAATTTCTGACGATGTTCTTCTCCATGCTTTATTCTTTGGCCTTTGTCGCTGTTTTGTTATTTCAGATTTTTACGCGGGCGCAGGATTATTGGCTGCCGATAGGCTGTTTAATTTTCCTTTTCGTTGTATATGTGGTGGTCATTGTGATCGGATCACGATTGAGCGCGAAAGCGGGAAGACTGCTTCAGAAAATGAAACGGGATAACGTCCATAACAACGCGATGTGCGGGTATATCGGCAATCTGGGAATGAGTATTCAAAATGGCAAGGATATCCGGTTATATCAAATGAAGGATTTCCTGATGGAACTCTTTGACAAGACGCTGATAAGCTCCCGGCTTTATATTGCCTGGGGCACAACCAACGGCAAGATCAACGGCGTCATCACCTTTCTGACGCAGCTGGCTTCCGGGATGACCTATCTGGTCATCGGCATCATCGCGATGCAGGGTACCATCGGCATCGGCGAGGTCATGTTGTACGCCAACGCGATTCTGCGCTTCACGACCTCGTTAGTCACACTGGCGGCCAGCTATAACAACATCGCCTACCGTTACGAATACCTCAACAGCTATGAAGCCTTCATCCAACGTCCGAATATGAGCTATGAAGGGACGCTGCCGGTGGAGAAACGGGATGACGGCGAATATCATCTGACCTTCGATCATGTTTCTTACCGCTATCCGGGCCAGAGTGAAAACGCGCTGAAGGATATCTCCTTTGATCTGGAACTGAAGAAACACTTTGCGGTCGTCGGGCGCAACGGCGCAGGGAAAACGACGTTCATCAAGCTGATGTGCCGGCTGGCGGAACCGACAGAGGGAAGAATCCTGCTGAATGGGATTGATATCCGGAAATACGCGTTTGAAGAATACGTTCAGATCTTCTCCGTCGTTTTCCAGGATTTCAAGCTGATGGAAATGCCGCTGGGCGAAAATCTGGCGGCTTCGGCCCATGTCGATGAACAGAAAGCAATGCAGGTGCTGGAGGAAGTCGGACTGAGCGCCAGAGTCGCGGGTATGGAAAAGGGATTGAAGACGCTGCTGGGTAAAGAGAATGGTGAAGGCATCCTGCTCAGCGGTGGGGAAGCTCAGAAAGCCGCGATCGCCCGGGCGCTGTATAAAGACGCGCCTATCGTGATTCTCGACGAACCGACGGCGGCGCTGGATCCCCTGGCAGAAGCGGAAATCTATGAAAATTTTAACGAACTGGTGAAGGATAAGACTTCGATCTTTATTTCACACCGCATGAGCAGCTGTAAGTTCTGTGATGAAATCGTCGTGTTCGACCACGGACAGATCGTCCAGCGCGGAACCCATGATCAGCTGGCCGGGCAGCCGGGCTTGTATCAGGAACTGTGGGAAGCGCAGGCGCAATATTACCGGCATCCTCCGCAGACGCTGGAAATGATTGGATCGCAAGCATAAACGGAAGGCAGGCCACGCCTTACGGATCGGAAAAGCGAAGAGAAACTGTTCGCTTTCCCGGTCTTTTTCTTATCCTGACGAAAAGTGGTAAAAGAGTGGGTAAAGTGGGAAAGCAGAGGATGAAGTCTGGCAGATTGATTGTTTTTTAGCCGGGGTAAGGTTACAATGAAACTAAAGAAAGAAGGGTTATCATGAAGATTGGAATTGGCTATTTACAAAGTATGAACGCGGATATGGAAGACCGCGATGTGCTGAACCGGAACTATCTGCAGGAACTATCCAAACGCTGCGGCCACACATTGGAAATCGTGCCGGCGGAAGCCTTGAAAGACGAAGCGATGACCGTTGTGTTTGTGGGTGGGGGCGGAACGGAGGGCCGCTTCCTCAAGCTGGAGCCGTATTTAAAGGCACCTGTTTTCCTGTTGACCTCCGGCGAAAATAATTCGCTGGCGGCGTCGATGGAAATCCTGTCCTATCTGCGCCAGAAGGGCGTGCAGGCGGAAATCCTGCATGGGGATCTGGACGATACCGCAGCCCGGTTAGCGGATCTGGTTCAGGTGTTCAAAGTCAAGCGGGAGCTGCAGGGGCTGCGCTTGGGCAGCGTCGGCGAACCTTCAGACTGGCTGATCTCCAGTCATGTAGACGCCCAGGCCGTCCGGGAGAAAACCGGTATCGAACTCGTTACGATTTCGATGGAGGAATTCTTTGCGGAGATTGAAAAACATCAAGTGGAAGAAAACGAATATACCCGGCAGCTGCGGCAACAGCCATGGCCGGAAGCGGAAATGCAGAAATCACTGGAAATCTACGGCGCGCTCAAGCGGATCTGTCAGAAATATCAGCTGGCCGGAGTCACGGTTCGCTGCTTCGATCTGTTAGGTCCGGTCAAGAGCACCGGCTGTCTTGCCTTGGCAATTCTCAACGCCGAGGGCGTTTATGGCGGCTGCGAAGGCGATATGCCGTCGTTGATCGCGATGACGCTGATCGGCAAGCTGACGGATCAGCCGGTCTTCATGTGCAATCCGTCGCGGATTCTCTCCCGGCAGAAACAGATCATCTTCGCGCACTGCACGCTGCCGCTGACCATGCCGAGCGCTTTCCGGCTGATGACGCACTTTGAATCCGATCTGGGCGTTGCGCTGGCCGGCCATTTAAGAGAAGGCGACGCGACGGTCTTCAAGTGTTCCGCGCTGATGGACCGTTACTTTGTCCAGGATGGCGAAATTGTCGAAAATCTGAACGAAAAACACCTGTGCCGCACGCAGATCCGGGTTTCCCTGCCGCAGGGATTGGACACGCTGCTGCGCGAGCCGATCGGGAATCATCATCTGATCGTGCTGGGTCATTATGCCCGCCGCGTGCAGGAGTTCTTCCGCTTCCGCTGAGCGCCAGCCAGAATTTACTAATAAAAATTTCATAAGTCGTAAGTAAAATTTAAGATATTCCTTAACGTTATCCTTTATAATAAAAGCGGAAACGAGGTGCAGGAAATGAAAAAAACAGTCGCAGCAGCTTTGGTGCTGATCTTGTTGATCAGCGGTTGTCAGAATAAGGAGAAGCCGCAGCCCACCGAGGACGGCATGCTTCCGGCACCCGAGGAACAAGTGATCAACAACGAACTGCCGGGAATTGACCTGGCGTCGGCGAAGCTGCAGATCACGCAGACCGCGCCAATCCGGATCGCTTCGGAAACCGTCCGGCTGTCGATCAGCGAGGAAACACTGGACGGCTGTACGATGGACGCGGGCGAGGAAGCGAAGAAGGCCGGGCTGAAAGGCACGGTCATCCTGGCTGGAACCAAAATGAATCCGGGGCTGTCTATTTTCCAGCTGTTTACTGCGGAAGCGATGAGTGCCAAACCGCTGACCACAAGCAAGGGCAGCTGGAACGCGGAACAGTTAAAAGAACATCAGATCTGGACTAACGGAACAGTGTCTTTAGTCAATATGAACAATTTGATCGGACGCACAGAAGGCGAAGATCAGCGGACAATCGCGGATCAGATGACGCGCTGGGTTTACGACGAAACTGCCGCGGTCGGCGAAATGCTTCAGGATTACCGCGTGCCGAGTCCCGCTTTATTCAGCGATCTGGACGCCAAAAGCAAGCAGATCGAAAATCTGAAAGTGACGGTCGCGTATCTCAAACAGACGTCCTTCCCGTCCGGAATTGAACGCACATTCCA
>NZ_CFQZWI010000020.1:0-36010 GCF_986127675.1 Holdemania sp.
CGATCTCCGGTCGACATCATCATCATTTCCGGATCCGCACCATATTGATAGCGGCGGTTGAACCAGTCCGCCATGACCTGCGTATAAATCGGACCGCGTTCCGTATATCCGTAAGCCGGGCACTCCATGCGCTTTTTCAGCGCGGCCTGGATCGGATCGGAAACCGCGAAATCCATATCCGCGATCCACAACGGCGTCACATCCGGGATATCCAGCGTTTCCTGTACAACAAACCACTTCGTGGCGTCGGTATGGCTGCGGTCGGTCACTTGATCAAAATTATATTTCATATTTATTCACCTCTGCTCTCCCAGTTTAGCATAATTTATTCAAGATTGGTAGCTTGCCTGCGAGTTTTTAAGTCAAATTAAAAGGGAGAATGAAATTCACTCCCCCATCGCCTGCGTCAGTTCGCTCAGCGTCTGATCGAGCTGCGCCTCGTCAAACCGGCCGCTCTTTAACAACATATAGCCTTTCATCAGCGCGATGTTCAGGCGTTCCGCCTGCTCAGACGGCCAGCTTTTCAAATCCAGCTGATCCGCACGGCGCAGAATCGCAGCCACCTGCTCGGCTTTGGCAAACAGGTGATGTTCCTTCATCACTTCGCCAAACAGCGTTTCCAGCGTCCACGAACGATTGTGCTCAGTCACGAACATTTTGATCGGATCAAAGTGCCAGTGCGCCTGTTCGCCAGCGCTTAGAATCTGCTTCATCTCTTCGTCGCTCAGCTCATCCATCAGCATAAACGAAATATCGAACCGCGTGCAGTCCTGATTGCTGGCAGGCTGCCGCTGCAGGATTTCCTCGACCGTCAGCTTCAGCATGCCGTCGTCCAACAAGCCCAGCTCAATGTTCATCGGGGCTGTAATCGTCTCTAAAATATGCTGATCGACGTCGTCGATGTTATAACAATAAATCGCTTTTTTCATAGTTTTATGCCTCCAGTGGTTTGTATTATACCCGAAGCTGGAAAGAATATCCAATCTTAAACCCGAAATTTTAATTTTTTACCAAGGGAAGCACTTTCTTTGGACACGGAGTTCGCCAGACTGTTCCGCTGTGATCAAGGGCGGTAAACCCAACGCCCTTCCACCAGGGTTCCCCGACATTGCCACTGCTTGTCAAACAGCGCCAGATCGGCGTCCATACCGGCTGCCAGACGGCCTTTACGATTTCCGACCTGGGCTAAGGAAGCCGGGTTGACGCAGGCCATCTGAACCAGCTCGCACGGCGTGCAGCCGCACATCTCACCCATCATCCGCACCGCGTCGTTCATGCCGATCGCCGATCCCGCGCGCCGGCCGGTTTCCACTACCTGAACATGCTGGCCGTGCTTGCGGCAATGCAGCCCGCTGAATTCGAAGTCGCCGTCCGGCATCCCTTTGCCCAGCATCGCGTCGGTGATCAGCACCAGCCGCTGTGAACCGAAATGTTTCCACGTCATCCGGACAACCTCGGGATCGACATGGAAGCCGTCCGCGATCAGCTCCGCCTTCATGCCTTCCTCTAAAAACGCGCCCGTGACCGTGCCGGGATCGCGGTGCAGATGCTGGCTCATCGCGTTGTATAAATGGGTGAAGCCGGCAGCCCCGGCGAGACTGGCGCGGTGAACGTCGGCGCTGGTCGCGTTGGTATGGCCGACCATCACCGTGATTCCCGCCTGCACCGCGGCCTGAATAAAGCCATCCATGCCCGCCCGCTCTGGCGCGACGGTCATCACTTTCAAGCGTCCCTGCGCCGCTTCAACCATGTCCCGCAGTTCCTTTAACGACGGATCGCGCAGGTAGCGTTCATCCATCAGCGCCTTATAATCCGGGCTTAAATACGGGCCTTCCGAATGAATGCCCAGCATCGCGGCCCCCGGCAAGTCCGCCACCGATGCCAGGCCGCGCAGAATTTCCAACAATCGTTCATGCGAAACGACCGTCAGCGAAGCCATGAACGCCGTACAGCCGTCCATCGCGACGTTGCGGCTCACCGCTTCCGCCGCCTCAGCCTTCCCGCTGATCAGATCTTCCCCGGCCGCCCCGTGGATGTGAATGTCGATCAAGCCCGGCGTCAGCATCAACCCTTCCGCGTCGATGACCTCGTCCGCGTTCTCCGCCTGCGCAGACCAATCCGCTTCCGGCATCAACGCGGCGATCTTTCCCTCCTCGACCAGCACCGCGCCGCAGGGAATCTCGCGAAACCCGTCGGCGATCACATGCGCGTTATGGATCAGCGTTTTCACAGCGTACCGCCTTCTTCCAGCAGCTTCCGGGCTTCTTCCATGATCTTGATCGACGAGGAGGTGCCGAAACGTGTCGCTCCCGCCTTCTTCATTTCCAGCAGCGCCGCTAAGGAACGGATGCCCCCGGCCGCCTTGACCTGGACGTCCTCGCCCGCTTCATGCTTCATGATAAACACGTCCTTGGCTGTCGCTCCAGCCGGACCGAAACCCGTCGAGGTCTTGATGAAGTCCGGCTTCACCTCGCGCGCAATCTGCGCCAGGCGAATGATTTCTTCCTCGCTCAGATAACATGTTTCAAAGATGACCTTGCAGATCTTGCCATATTGGTGACACAGCCGCGTGATCCGATCCATCTCCTTGCGCACAAGATCCCAGTTGCCGCTTTTCAGCTCCGTCAGGTTGACGACATAATCGATCTCGTCTGCGCCCTGGCGGATGGCATGCTCCGTTTCCAGCAGCTTGACGTTCAGTTCAGTTTGGCCCAGCGGAAAGCTGATCGCCGCTCCGACATGCACGCCGCTGCCCTTTAAGGCATGGTGGCACAACGTCACCTGACAGGAGTTGATCGCGATCATCTTGAAATGATAATCCCGGCACTCCTGGCAAACCTCCAGCACTTTCTGTTTTGTCGCGTCCGGCTTGAGTATCGTATGGTCGATCATCCCGGCCAATTCGCGCAGCTGCGCTTCCAACTTTTCTTCCATCTTCCTGTTCCTCGCTTTCTTTTCAATCTCCGTTCTGTCTGCTTTCATTATAACGAAGCGCTTTCATGAATGCCAGTATTATTCATAGATTGACTCAATTTTCAGAATAAAAAATCCCATCCTCCTGACATTGGAAAATGGGATTGTTCCTCAGCGCTGCCGCGTGATATATTCCTGGACGTTATTCGTCTTGTAGACGCAGTTGGAATTCTGATCTACGACGACCAGCGTCGGCGCTTGCATAATCGAGAAGCGTTCGCTGAGCTGCGCCTGTTCCTGGGCGTCGATCAGCTCATAGGCGATCCCGGCTTTCTCCAGCAGCCGGCCGGCCATCTTGCAATTCGGGCAGGTCTTCGTCGTAAACAACAGGACACGGCCTTCCGCGGAAGAGGACGGCACACTCTTTTCCTCGCGGCTTTCCGGCTGGACCGGGGCTTCTTTCAGCGCCTGACGGCCTTTCAGGACGGAATGACCGATATCATAGACCTTACGTTCCTTGTATTCCTGCGTCTTGCCGGCATTCCAGTTCTGAACCGGCCGGTAGTAACCCGTGATCCGGCTGTAAACCTCAGTTGTACGGCCGCAGATCGGGCAGACATACTGCTCTCCCGCGATATAACCGTGGTCTTTGCAGATCGAATATGTCGGAGACAATGTATAATAAGGCAGTTTATAATTCTGGGAAATCTTGCGGACGAGGGAAGCGGCGGCTTTCCAGTCCGGCAGCTTTTCGCCTAAGAAAGCATGGAAGACGGTACCGGAAGTATACAGCGTCTGCAGCTCGTCCTGAACGTCCAGCGCCTCAAAGATATCCTCGGTATAACCAACTGGCAAATGCGAGCTGTTGGTGTAATACGGCGTGTTGCCGTCCTCCGTCGCGGTGATGATGTCGGGATACAGCTGCTTGTCATGCTTGGCCAGGCGATAGGTCGTCGATTCCGCCGGCGTGGCTTCCAGGTTATACAGATCGCCGTATTCTTCCTGGTACACGACTAACCGTTCGCGCATGTGGTTCAGCACTTCCCTGGCGAATTCCTGCGTTTCCTTATGCGTCAGATCGGCGCGCAGCCAGGCCGCGTTCAGTCCGACCTCGTTCATGCCGATCAGTCCGATCGTTGAGAAATGGTTATCAAACGATCCAAGATAGCGCTTGGTATAAGGATAAAGCCCTTCATTGAGCAGCTTGGTGATGATCTGACGCTTGACCTTCAGCGACCGCGCGGAAATATCCATTAAACGATCCAGCCGGGCATAAAAATCATCTTTGTCCTTGGCCAGGTAAGCGATCCGCGGCAGGTTGATCGTCACGACGCCAACCGAACCGGTGCTTTCGCCGCTGCCGAAAAAGCCGCCGGACTTCCGCCGCAGTTCGCGCAGATCCAGCCGCAGCCGGCAGCACATGCTGCGGACGTCGCTGGGCTGCATGTCGCTGTTGACGTAATTGGAGAAATACGGCGTGCCATACTTCGAGGTCATCTCAAACAACAATTTATTATTTTCCGTGTCCGACCAGTCGAAATCTTTCGTGATCGAATACGTCGGGATCGGATACTGGAAGCCGCGGCCGTTGGCGTCGCCCTCGATCATAACTTCAATAAACGCCTTATTGACCAGATCCATTTCTTTCTGGCAGTCGCCATAGGTGAAATCCTGCGGCTGACCACCGATAATCGCCGGCTGCTGCGCTAAATCCGCCGGCACAACCCAATCCAGAGTGATGTTGGAAAACGGCGCCTGCGTGCCCCAGCGGCTCGGTGTGTTGACGCCATAGACAAACGACTCGACGCATTTCTTGACTTCGTCATAGCTCAGCTGATCGACCTTGACAAACGGCGCCAGATACGTATCAAACGAGGAGAACGCCTGTGCGCCCGCCCATTCGTTCTGCATGATGCCCAGGAAGTTGACCATCTGATTGCACAGCGAAGCCAGATGTTTCGCCGGTTTGGAGGTAATTTTGCCCGGTACGCCGCCTAAGCCTTCCAGAATCAGCTGCTTCAGCGACCAGCCGGCGCAGTAGCCCGTCAGCATCGAAAGATCGTGCAGATGGATATCGCCGCTGCGGTGTGCGTTGGCGATTTCCTCGTCATAGATCTCCGAAAGCCAGTAGTTGGCGGTGATCGCACCGCTGTTGTTCAGAATCAAACCGCCGACCGAATAAGTCACGGTTGAATTTTCTTTCACGCGCCAGTCCGTCGCTTTGACGTAGCTGTCGACCAGTTCTTTATAATCGAGAATCGTCGATTTCATATTGCGGATTTTTTCCCGCTGTTTGCGGTATAGAATGTATGCCTTGGCGACGTCGGAATATCCGGATTGGATCAGAATTGATTCCACGCTGTCCTGAATATCTTCCACCTGGATCAGATCGTCTTTGATTTTGCTTTCAAAATCCGCGGTTACCCGCAGCGCCAGCATATCAATCACGCTGGAATGGTATTGTTTCTGCTGAGCCTCAAAGGCTTTGGTGATCGCCAGTGAAATCTTGCTGATATCAAATTCCGTAATCATGCCGTCGCGTTTAACTACTTTATACATACGTCTCTACCTTTCTTTCCTCTATAACCCCCGGAGCTCGGTGTCCGGTACCCACGAAAGCAGAATCTTCCGAAACGCTTCCATTTCTTCTTTGGTGCAGGCGTGCAAGCCGGGCTGAATCACCCGCTCGCTGTCGACAAACTGCTGCAGAACCAGCTTGCGGGCGCCCTTGATCCACTCGCCCAGACGCCGCATATCCTCAGCGGTATGCAGCTCCTTGACTACTGTCGTTCGAAATTCATACGGAATCTTCTCCTGCATTAACAGCGCGACACTTTTTTCAACAGCCGCAAGATCCAGCTTTGTCAAACCGACCGTTTCGCTGTAGCGTTCACGGCAGTTTTTCAGGTCCATCGCCACGTAATCAATCAATCCCTCGTCGATCAGATGCTCCAGCTGATCTGGGAAACTGCCGTTGGTATCCAATTTGATCGGATAACCCAATTCCTTAATCCGGCGTAAGAAAGCTTCGATCCCCGGCTGCAGCAGCGGTTCCCCGCCGCTGATACAAATTCCTTCCAGAATTCCCTGACGGCGGGTTAAAAAGTCGAACAGTTCTTCCCTGGGAATCTGTGCCATATTCTCCGCCAGAAACACCAGATCAGAGTTCTGGCAGAACGGACAGCGGAAATTACAGCCACCGGTAAACAGCGTGCATGCGATCTTGCCGGGATAATCGAGCAGCGTCATTTTCTGAATGCCGAAAATTCCCACCCGCTGCGATTCCTGTTCTTCTTCCGCCAGATAATCTAATGCGTTGGCAACCGCCTTACTTTGCAGCTTTTCAAACAGCGCCGCTTCATCCTCGCTCATATTCTGCGTGATCTGATCCCACCACTGTTGGCGAATCAAATAGATCTGACCGATAATCTCTTTCGCTTTCGCCGTCGTTCGCAGCGTGCGCACGCGTTTATCCGTTGGACTGACCTCGATCGTGACATATCCGACTTCTTCCAGCCGCTGAACGCCTTTGGTTACGGTTCCTTTGTCATAACAGCCCAGCTGCGCCAGACCGTTCATCGTAATGCCTTCGTTCTCATAAATGAAAATTAAAAACGGAAGCTGTCCGGAACCCAGCTGATAGGCGTCCAGCACTTTATCGTAGTATTTTTGCGAACAGCGATACAAAATAGACGAGTCCGTCAACAGCCGTCCTGTCTTTTTCATCCCCTCACCTCAATTAGTTGGAAACTCAACTATTGAAATGATAGCACGTATAACCTGCTCCATCAAGCCTTGTTCTCCTGAATTTTTTATTCAGATTTCGACTGAGTTCACTCAAAAGAGCTAAGTCCTTTAACCAGGCGGATTTTGACAGGTTAGCCCCTTCTAATCTTGAAATCATTTTCAGTTTTCCATAAACCGGATTGATGACTGACATGCGTTTTCATTTTAATGATGGTTATTCCAAGCTTGAAAAGCAAAAGAAAAGCCGAGCGTATGCTCGACCTTTCCGTTAACTTTGTGATAATTACGCCTGTGTTTGTTCTTCGTCATCCTCATCTTCATGCCATTTTCTGCCTAAGTACAGCGTTACGGCATTGATCAGGAAGAAGACGACCATCAACAGCGTCCACTTATCTACCAAGACCATCGGCAGCCGCATGTTTTCGGTCAGAACGAAGACGATGACTGAGATGACAGCCGTTAAGCCCGAGATCCACTTGTAGATTCTCTTGCGCTTCAGCTGTTCCGGATCTTCTTCTTCATTCATCGCTGCGGTCTGATTCTGATCATCCTCGTCGTCATCCTCTTTCGAGTGCTTCGCGAAAATCAGGAACAGCGCCGCTAACAAGCCAAGCAAGCTGGCGATCAGGTTGATCAGAGCCCAAGAACCCTTGTGGCTGACCTGCGGCTGTTCCGGTTCTTCGATCTCTTCAACTTCCGGCGTCGGTGTTGGCGTTACTTCTCCGCCGCCTTCCGGTGTTGTCGGTTCAACAATGACTTCTTCTTCCGGTTCAGGATTATTTGGACCTGGTCCCGGAGGTACAACTGGTGCTGGCGGAACGACTGGCGCTAAGCAAGCCTGGGCTTCTTCGTTCCATTCCGTTCCTGCCGGACAGCCTGGGTTAACAGGATCCGGATCGACTGGATTTGCTGTAAAGGTAATCGTGAAAGTAATGTCCTCTGTCAGATCCAGTGCAGTCGTCGGAGCCATTGGACTCCAAGTACCACCCCGATATCCGTTATTCGGACTTGCCTTCGCAATTTGATCGTCGCTCAGATGAGCGATGCCATCAACCGCATATTCGCCTTTCTCGTTGACCTTATTCAAGGTAAACGGACCCTGGTTAGCAGTGATCGTACCATTCACCGCATTGTAGTATACGTGAATCTGATACTTATCCGGAATCTCGTCATGATTTTTATCTGCGCTGTAATAAACGTTGACAATCATTCCGTCTTCCGTGATTTCCTTGCTTTCCGCATAGGTATAAACGTAATCTTCGATGTTGATCTTATGATCCGCACCATTGATCGTTTCCCCATGCTTCGCTGTGACTTCCTTCGCTGTCCCGATTTCTTCCTTTGTATCTTCATCAACGTACTTCACTGTCGCTTGGTATTCATTAATGACGAATGTCGCTACGAATTCCGTATCTTTATTCAATGCGATTTCTGTTGTCGGTTCTTCTGGTGCCCAACTTGCCAGATGATAACCTGAATAAGGTTCAACTGTTGCGATCTGATTTTCAGCCAGATAAGCGACTCCATCCATTGCATATTCATGATTGGCATTGTATTTCGTCAATACAAATGGCCCCTGATTAGCAACAACTTTGCCGTTTACAGCGTCATACGTAACCGTGATTTGATATTTATCTGCGATTCCATCTCCTTCTTCAGGATCTTTCTCACCGATATTATCTGCATCATAGTAGAACGTGATTGTCAGATTTTCAGCTGGCATGGTTCCCGTAATATTGCCTTCTTCATCTGCCTGCAATGTCGATTCATCAACACTGTCAACTTCGATATTCGACAGAACGAAATTGCCATTTGCATTTTCTGGACCTCTTGGAGATTCAGAAATAGCAGACAGGTAATCACGTTTCTCGTCAGCTGCCGTCGTTGTCAGTTCTTCAACAACATTGTTATCAGCATCACGGTAGACATGGGAAACTTTGTAGTTATAGGAGTTGACAGCAAAGTTTGCAGTGTACGTTGCCGCTACATTCAATCCATCAACTTTTTCTGGTGTAAAGTGAGCGTCTGTGCTGACTTCTGTGCCTTCCGCATTCGTCCAATTCACGAAATGGTATCCTGCGCTTGCTGTTGCCGTCGAGCCCTGAGCTTCGCCCGTTGCCGGTGCTAAGCTTTCACTTGAACGATCCACGCTTCCACCTGTTGTTGCTGCGTAGTTGATCGTTACGTTCGCATCTTCCGCAAAGTTTGCAGTGTACGTTGCCGCTACATTCAATCCATCAACTTTTTCTGGTGTAAAGTGAGCGTCTGTGCTGACTTCTGTGCCTTCCGCATTCGTCCAATTCACGAAATGGTATCCTGCGCTTGCTGTTGCCGTCGAGCCCTGAGCTTCGCCCGTTGCCGGTGCTAAGCTTTCACTTGAACGATCCACGCTTCCGCCTGTTGTTGCTGCGTAGTTGATCGTTATTTTTGCAGCTTCTGCATAAACGATATTAATGACATTATTTGCGGCAATATTAGTTATCTTTTCCGGTCCTGTTACAGTTCCTGGAGCAACATATCCTTTAGGTAAATACTTGCCGTTTTCATAAGGAATGGTTGTTCCTATTCTCCCAGTTCCTGTTTCAGATTTGAGTAAATTTGATTCATCTGTCGAATCTTTGTAATAATTCACAGTATAACCAACATTGCGTTTTACATAATTAAATGTAACAACATTTTCTGTTTCGTTATTAGAAACAACTAATGTTTTTCGAGCAGTCTCTCCATCAGCAAGAATATAATCATTAATTGAAGGAGCATCAATTACTACTGCAGCACGATCTGTTTTGTTATCTCCGTTACGAATTAACTCAACTGGTTTTTCAGGATCACTTACATCCATCGCAATGATCGTATATCCTCTTTCTTTTGCCTGAGAGTAATAGAATATAATTTCATTATCTGTCTGTTTTAAAGTTAAGCTTTGACTTGACAATAAAGGAATATAATTTTCAATACTCTTTGCAAAAACAGTAATTGTTTTACCTACTCTTTGATTATCAACTTTTATCGAATCAGCAAGTTCCGTATCAGTACCTTCTAACAAATAACGAATATTATAAGAGGTATAATTCTTAGCCTGCCAATGAGCATAAAGCGTGATATTGTCCTTAATCGGAGTCCCAAAATCATACTTAACTAAAGTCTCAGAATTAATCGACCATCCCAAGAAAGTGTATCCATCGCGTTCAGGAGCATCCGGAATTTTGACTGGGGAATTATAATTTGCATTTACAATGAAATCTATGCCACCGTCATAATTCAAATCAAATTTAACTTCATAAGTTTTAACTGCCCACCCTGCATACAATACTGTATTATGAGCTGGCATTTTATCTTTACCAAAATTAACTTTTTCTTGTGCTCCTGGATCGTAATACCAACCTGTAAACTCATATCCTTCTTTTGTAGGGATCGTCTCTGTCTCAGGTAAAACTTCTTCGTATTTTATCGATTTGGAAATAGGGGTATTTTTACCACCGTTAGCATCATAACTTAATGTATAAGAATTTCGGCTATAATAAATATATGCTTTATCTCTAATAGTTTGACCTGCCTTCGGATTTGATTTTACGAATTTATAACCCTCTATCGGATAACAATCCTAATTTGATAAGCTCATTGACGTCCTATATTCATAGCTGTCAACATGGTGTTCATCATAAGTTGAACTGTCTTTTAAACTTTCCACCATATAATGAAGACTATATGTTTTTCCAGATGAATTTACCTTATATAGAGTTTTATCTTCAGCTGGCATTTGCTGCATTCCTGTCCAATACTGGGAATCTTCTCGCCATAAATTTCCCGAAGGCCACTGTGCAGTAATATTCGCTCCGTATTTTTTAGTTATAGTTTTTTCTAATTGCCGGCCATTATAAAATGATAAGCTAAAAACTTTTCTATTAATACGAACATTTAAAACTGTACTGCCATCTAGTGCAACTGTTTTGCCAGTTTCCATAACCGGTGTTTTAAATCCGGCCGGATTCATACCTATTGCTGATAATTTTGAACTATCAAAGGTTGGATAATTCTTAATTTCACTGCCGACCCGAGCATTGTATACTGTTTGACTATACAGAAAATCATAATCCTCAGAATCTGCCTTTTCAACCCAGAAAATAACTTGATAATCAGCTTTCTGATTTGCTTTTAATGTCCAATGAGCAGTTAAAGTTATATTTTCCGTCAAACTAACAGATCCTTCAACTTTAGAATCTCCATTATACCATCCAGCAAAATCGTAGCCTGCTTTCGTCGGTACTTTCGTTGATAAATCAACTACTGTTTCGAAAGGTGCTTCCACAGCGCTGATATAGTTACCTCCATCAGAGTCAAATCGCACTGTATAATTGATTCGTGTATACTCAATTTCAACAACTGTGTTCGCCGAAATTAGAGTGTTTTCGATTACACCAGCTTCAAAGCCATTGACTTGCCGGGCAACTGCCTGAGTTTCTGTTCCAAATTTGCCATACAAAGTTTCTGACTCCGTAATAAATGAACCATCAAGTTGTATGAATTTATGATTAACAGTATACGCAGTCTCAGTAGGATGATACGTAACGGTAATCGTCAGATCTTCCGACGGCATTATTCCACTTACAAGGCTTTGACTTGCCTCATATCCTTGAATTTCTTTAGAAGTAACTTTGTATTCATTTCCAGCAATTACATCTGCATAATACGTTGCTTGCGCTGCCGTGTTCGCAATTTCTGGAGCTGCATCTTCCCCATAAACATAGTATATAGTGAGAAGATATACATCATCACCTTCAATATTTTGAATAATGGCGTTACTTGTTGGAGGAATAAATTCCGTTGGTCCTTCCGTTACCTTCGGTGTTTCCGTAACCACTGGAGTTTCCGTGGTCTTTGGCTCCTCACTCGCCTCTGGTGTTGGATCAGGAGTAATCGTCGGTGTTGGTTCCACCGTCGGATCCGGCTGTTGGTTTTCTTTAGATTTATCAATCTGAGAAGTTGTTGTGTGAGCCGTGATGTTAAGAGAATGTTCCCCCGATTGAACGTCTGTGGATTCACTGAATTCCACGCCGTCCAAAATCATTGAATCAATTTCAAAACCATCGTTGGCCCTTACGGTCAGAGTACCCGATGCGACTGATTTTTGCGCTGTTGCTGTCTGACCATTGACAGTAACGCTTACAGCTAAGCTCGCTTCGCTATCATTCACATCGGTCTCGTTGTTGTGTGATTCAATGCTGATTACAGAATCGACGTCAAAGCTTTCCGCTACAACCCGAATCGGCATGTCCACAAAGCAGGACATCGTCATCGCGAAGACGGTCAACATCTTTAATACTCTGTCAAACCTGTTTTTAATCTTCATTCTCGTTCCTCCCTTCTATTTTGATCATTCTTCCATTAACGCCGACCTTCTGATTTCCCGCAATCCATTCGATTTCAGTTTCGTCGTTAATGACCGTAATGATAGCGTCTTTGTGGATACCTGGTTCAAATTCTGTCGGCTCTGCTTTTTTCAGGACGATCGCAGTGCCTCGTTTTATTTTCAAACCGGCTTCGTCCTTGTCGTATTTGATCTTGGAATGCTTGGGATTCTTATAACCCCAGGTGACTGTATAACTGCCGTCTCCATTGGAATCCACTTGATTGACAAATAAACTCAGATTCTGATTTTTTGTTTTCCAGGCTGCGGCAATCACAACGATGCCGGCGCCAAGGAAAGCAAAGAGGAGCGCAGAGTCCTGATTTCTGCGGGCAGCCCGCGGTGTTTCTTCATCGTCAATTTGTTCAGTTTCCGGCTCCGGTGTCGCAGAATCCGCTAAAATTCGTATCGGACTCATTACCAACATCGCTGCCATTAACCCAAGAACTAACTTTTTCCGCATACGCTACACCTCCAAGACATTTTCATTCTATCAGCAGGCGGTTATAAATTGGTTAGATATCTGGTTTTACAGGGAGAAAGATTGAAAAAATAAAACAGTTTAATTTCTCCTTTAGTGGATAATCAGTTATTCACGCTTGCGAAATTTTACAGTCCACGATATAACTAACTTATTATAAGAGAACAGAAACGGGGGATAACCCATGACTATCAGAATCGGAATTGACCTTGGCGGTTCCACAACAAAACTGATCGCTGTTCACCCCGGCAGTCAAATTGTGGCCGAAAAACAGCTGGCCGCATTGCGCAGTCCGATAAAACTGGATGCTGCGCTCAGTCATTTTCTGGCGTCACACTGCGGCAATCAGACGGTATCCGGAATTGCTTTAACAGGAGTCGGCAGCTCATTTATCGAAGATCGGCCAGGCTGGCTGAAAATCGACGAAATGCAGGCAGTGGGCCGGGGTGCGCAGGCTTTGTCAAAGAAATGGGACATTCTGGCCGTCAGTATGGGCACAGGGACAGCGCTGGTTCGGGCTGATCATGAAAAGATCAGCCACATCGGCGGAACCGGCGTCGGCGGAGGAACCCTGGCGGGATTGGCGCTGCGGTTAAACGGAACTGCCGCGCTGGCCGATTTTATTGAGCTGGCCGGGTCCGGTAATTTGAAAAATGTCGATCTGAAGGTGGGCGATCTGACCCGCGATGAAACACAGTCGCTGACCGCCAATCTGACGGCCGCCAATTTGGGAAAGCTGAACTCCATCGGCAGTCCTGCAGATCAGGCGGCGGGCGTGATCAATATGATTCTGGAAACCATCGGCGTCATGGCGATTCTGGCTTTGCGCCGGGACACCACTCAGACGATCGTGCTGACCGGTGCTCTGACGGCTTTGCCGCAGGCCAAACCGCTTTATGAAAGAATGAGCCAGATTTACAATGTGAACTTTCTGATTCCCGCGCATGCCGTCTATGCCGCGGCGTTGGGCGCGGTGCTGGCAATTCCTTAACACTTCGGATTGAAAATTGTTACAGTTGAAAAAGGAGGATTTCGTTTTTTCGTCTTTCTTTTTTCAGAAAGCGCCGCCCAAACTGAATGACCCATGATAAAATGAATCTACTTGCTGAAAGGAGAAACAAAGTATGGACTTTAAAAAACTCATCGACGAAATCCCGGCCTACGATCATTTTCTGACCGTGGATGAAATGGATGCCAGCACCCTGAAGCTGGCCGAAGAATATCCGGATCTGGTCACGGTCACAAAGGAAGGGACTTCCCGCGGCGGCCATCCGATCTATTGTCTGAAGATCGGCGACGGCTCGAAAAACGCCTTTATGTTCGGTTGTCCGCATCCAAACGAACCAATGGGCGCGATGATGCTGGAATATTTCTCACGCCGCTTATGCGAGGATGAAGCGCTGCGCAGTGAACTGGGGTATACCTGGTATCTGATCAAAAGCATCGACGTCGACGGCACAAAGCTGAATGAAGGATGGTTCAAGGGACCGTTTACGATCACCAATTACGCCCGGAATTTCTTCCGTCCGGTCGGTTCGGAACAGGCAGAATGGACATTCCCGTTCACCTATAAAAATTACAGCTGGACGACGCCGATCCCGGAAACTCAGGTGCTGATGAACATCATCGACCGTGTCAAACCGGAATTCATGTACTCGCTGCACAACGCCGGCTTCGGCGGCGCGTATTGGTATGTATCCGGCGATGAGCCAAGCTTATGGGACGGCTTCTACAAGGCGGCGGAAAAGCAGAATGTACCGCTGAATCTGGGCGAACCGGAAATGGTTTACGTCACCCAATACGCCCCGGCCTGCTACAAAATGACCGGCTCCAAGGATTCCTACGACTATTATGAGAAAAGCATGGAACATCCGGAAGAGATGATGAGCTGCGGCACCAGCTCCGACGATTATGCTTCGCAATACGGCACTTACACGCTGGTCGCCGAGCTGCCGTATTTCTTCTCCCGCAAAATTGTATCCGATACGATCATGCCGTTCACCCGGGCGGAAGCGGCGATCCAGGGCGAACAGGTCAAACATGATCAGATCGAACAGATCGGCAAGATCCTAAAACCGGTTAAACCATGGTTGACCGAGGATAATCCGTTCCCGAAGATCGTTTTGCTTTCCGTCGATAAAAACGACGCGTCCACGCAGGCGCAGATTGATTATTATAAAAAGACGGAAGCTTACCAGCAGCCGTGCAAGGAATCGGAAGCCTTCGACTGTCTGGACATCACCCGTTTCTACACACTGTTAAGCTGGGGGCTGAGCGTCCGCGCAATCAATTACGCAATCGAGCACACCGACATTGATCCGCACCTGGCCAAGACCGCGCTGGATCAGGCACAGGCCGGCTTTGACACTCTGGCGGCGGCACTTGAAAACGACATCGACTATTCTGTCGTTCCGATCCGCAGCCTGATCGGCGTGCAGCTGGAAAGCGGTATGCTCGTGGCCGATCTCCTTCGTTCTAAATAAAGGAAAAAAGGAAAATCGTGTTTCAGATTTTCCTTTTTTATATTTTTCTTTTTTATCCACCGCTGTTTTTGCGGCGGCAGTCCCGATCAAACGTCATTGCGCCTAAGGCTGCCTGAACTCGCATCGCCGCCACACTCATTCCATTCTCACTCTTCATTGCGGGATAGAATTTCGATCCTCAGTTTTGATCAAACCTCGGGCTGGTCATGACAGAAGTAAAAAAGACGAACAAATTGAAGTTCGTCTTTTTGCGCCAATAACCATCATACCCGTGTTTAAAAGGGGTGATTTGAAACTTCCAGCTGATGATTCCCGTTGGTTGTTATTCGCTTTTCAATGTGATCGGACGACGGTTTTCGTAAGCGTTTTTAATCGCCTGGATGAAGTCGCCATGACCGTCTTTTAAGGAAATCGTCGCGCCGGTGCGGACGTCTTCCAGCATCTTCTTTTCCTCATCGCTCAATGCGCTGAATTTTGCCTTGTCCTCGTCGCTCTTGGCTTCCGCCTGCAATGGCCGGCCGTTGGCGTCGGTATACTTGGCAAACCAGTCTTCCACTTCCGCGACCGTCTTGCCGACAAACAACTTCTCAAACACATCGGCTTCGCTGGCCCAGGTGCCGCTGTTGAGCTTATAGCTCTCGCCGCGTTCGCGCTTGGTCTTCCAGGTATCAAACTCAGCCAAGAACTGTTCCTCACTGTCGGCTGTCTTGCCTTCGACCTTGCCGTCGTGATTTTCATCATTGTTGTATCCGCCCTGACCCGGGAATCCGGAGAACTGCGGCATATCCGCACCGTCGTAATTCGGCGTCGCGACTTCCAGTTCATCCAGCTTCAACGATACGATCCGGCCTTCCGCATCAAACAACGCGCTGGCCACCAGCGTATTAAAGCTGTAAACCTGAACCTCCTGATCATCCTTGCCCGGTCCGACACGGCCGTTGGAAGCGACGCCCAGCCCTTCCGCCGCGGCTTCCCTGACGTCTAACGGCTGGCGCAGTTCATACGCTTTTTTCAATGCCGTAATAAAATCGCCGTGCGCATCTTTTAAAGAGATCGTCGCGCCGGTGCGGACGTCTTCCAGCATCTTCTTTTCCTCATCGCTCAACGCGCTGAATTTTGCCTTGTCCTCATCGCTCTTGGCTTCCGCCTGCAATGGCCGGCCGTTGGCATCGGTGTACTTGGCAAACCAGTCTTCCACTTCCGCGACCGTCTTACCGACAAACAGCTGTTCAAAAACATCCATCTCACTCGCCCAGGTACCGCTGTTGAGCTTATAGCTCTCGCCGCGTTCGCGCTTGGTCTTCCAGGTATCAAACTCAGCCAAGAACTGTTCCTCGCTGTCAGCTGTCTTACCTTCGACCTTGCCATCGTGATTTTCATCATAGTTATAGCCACCCTGACCCGGGAAACCGGAGAACTGCGGCATATCCGCACCGTCATAATTCGGCGTTGCAACTTCCAGCTCGTCGATATTCAGATCCAGAATCTTGCCGTCCTTATCAAATAAAGCGTTCAGCACCACTTCGTTGAAGCTGTAAACGGAGACTTCCTGATCATCCTTGCCCGGACCTAACCGGCCGTTGGATACGATCGCAAGTCCCTGATTCAGATCGGATGCCACGACTTCCTTCGGCTGTTCTTCTTTTTCCGCCTTTGCCACATACGGATAGGTCTGCGGATCCAGCGCGTTGTTGACTGCGTCTTTAATTCCCTGACTGGAGAACGTCGCTCCGCTGACATTATCGACGTCGGTGGAGTTCGCCTTGACGATCGCCTGCGGCAGCTGTTCGATCGCCTGGGAGCCGATTCCCTGCGTCTCCTGATCGCCCACCGCCTTGACGTCTGTGATCTTGCCATCTTTGCGCGTTACAGTGACGGTGATCAAACCACCGAACCCGTTGCCTTTGCCTTCCAACGTTTCGGTTTTGGCTTCCGGAGTGCTGCACGCCGCTGCGGATATCAACAGTACGGCTGCGGCCAGAAGCCGAGTCCATTTTTTCATAATTTTTCCTCCCTGTGATGTTTTTAGCATAGCATGTCAAAGCGGGGCGGGACAGCCGTCTGCTTCACACAGTATGGATTAACATAGAACTATTATGGATAAACACTAGATGAGGAAGGGTTAGATATAGGGAATAGAAGAAAGCGTTTACTTTTTTTCTTTGCGGGGACCGGGGATTTTGTAATCCAGTCTCTTTGACTTCCTTAAAAAAGCTAAAATGTGCTCGTAATCGAACAAATTTCAAATAACGTAAGAATAAATTGGCTTTTTTTCTAACAAAGGTCTATGATTAAATTATCTTGATCCCTCCGATTTTTATACAATATCTCATCTTCTGTTTTTCTGCCGTCCGGATGTCGATGGCTGTCGTTTTCCTGCATCGCCTCGCGAACCGGGCCGTTTCTGTGTTTTATAATAAGGGGGAGTTTCATTGAAAGCGTCAAAAAGCAAAGTACAGCACCGTCAGCTTGTTCTCGTTCTGTTTTTCCTCGGTGTGAATCTGATCGCCGGCAGTTTAATCGCCGTCCAGGAATCACGCCACGTTCAGCAAGTCTTAACGCATCATGGGGAGCAGGCTCAGGAAAAACTCGGCAGCGTCATGGCAGATTACACTCATTCATTCCAGTTGTTTGCGCAGCTGCTTCAGCAAACCGTAAGCGATCATCCGGATCCTGATTTCATCTGGGACCATCTGAAAACGTTGGACCGGCCGCTGGCGGCGATTGAGGGCGACACCTTCGACGGTGTTTACATGGTGTATCAGGACCGCTATCTTTACAGCTGGGATACGCCGTATTCGCAATATGAGAGCACCGGTTACCGGCCGCAGGACAGGCCCTGGTATCAGAATGCCGTCAAGGGTCAGGGCGCGATCGTCTTCACGCCACCCTACATGAGCTATGCCAACCATTATATTCTTTCGACGATCTCGCAGCTGCAGCCGGATCAGAAAACGGTCTTCGCCTACGATATCAAAATGGGCAATATCCAGCGGTTAGTCAGCGAGCTAGGCAGCTATGCGCACGAACAGCTGTTGGTCTACGACGCCAATGGCACGATTATCGGGAGTACGGAAGAAACATATCTGGGCAGCACACTGAGTCCAAACGCCGCTCTTGCCCCCGCTGCCCTGCAGCAGGCGCAGGCTGCGGTCAAAACGTTGGAAGAAGGCACTGAAGCGTGGCAGAAAGCCAAAGAACAAGCCGACGCCGCCGAAGCCTTCGCCCACTTCCGCCAACAAGGGGACGCCGGTTTCCAAAAGCTGCTCGCCCGGCCGCAGCAGGCCATGTTGATCAAGCTGGGTTCCCAACAGGTTTATGGTTATCTGAGTCCCGGGAAAGATTATCAGATCCTGATTCTGGTCCCGCTGGGCGCGATGCTCGCCGCAACCGCGCAGGTCTGGCTGCTTCCGTTCTTATTGCTGGAACTGGTGCTGGTTTACGGATTGAGCCGCATCCGCAAGGAATGGAACACCCGCGAGCTGCAGCAGGCCTACGTCGAGCTGGGCCAGACGCAGAAACGTCTGGAAATCGCCTTGAAAGCCGCGCAGAAAGCGGCGGCCATCGACGACTTGACCGGCATGATGAATTTTAAATCGTTCCGGCAGAACGTGACAGATCAGATTCAGAGCATGCAGGAAACCGACAGCGGTATTCTGATCCTGTTGGATGGCGATCACTTCAAGACGATCAATGACAATTACGGGCATCAGATGGGCGACGAGGTAATCAAGCTGGCCGCGCAGATGATCATCGGCCGTATTCGAACCGTGGACTCTGCGTCGCGTCTGCATGGCGATGAATTTGCAATCTTTATCGCGAATACGCAGGATTACACCGTTGCCGAAAAGATCGTCGGCGATATCAACGCGACGTTGATAGCAGAATCCGCCCGCCGGCACATGCCGAACATCACCTTATCCGCCGGTGCGGTGATCGCACGCCGGGGAAGCAATTACGCTCAGCTGGCGAAAACCGCGGACGCCGCCTTGTACCAAGCCAAAACAACTCACGACGGCGGCTTTGCGCACGCTTAAGACTCAGAATTTGATGTGAGACGGATGGTGCAAGTTTCCAACCAGTTTATCTGCCGCAAGCAGACAGCGAGCCGCCTGATGGTCAGGCGAATGCCTTCAAATTTCAAGACCGCCTTATATAAAGCAGATCATAAAAAACAAGTATTTTAATGAGAAGAAGGCATATCGTCTGTTTTTCATAAGAATTTAAAAAATCTCACTCGCTAAAAAACAATGCAAAAAGCGCTGAACGGCTGGAATGAACCTTGCCGCTCAGCGTTTTACTTTCCTTTCTCACCGCCAGCCTCACATGGCTGACAAAATCCTCCGCCTGTCCTTTTACGTAAAAAGAAAATTGTGAAAATTCTGAGCATCAGATCAAAAGCAGGTAGCCCGCCTCTGCCGGCTGGATCTTTTCATCGCTTAAGGTATCCCCGATTACGTTGAGATCGTTATCCAGCACCATCAGACGCCGGCCTTCCGGAACGCTCAGCGTACCATCAAAGCGATGATCCAGACGGAACGTCTGCGGCTGATCGGCAAAGCCCTGCCCTTCATAGACCGGCAGCGTGTCTGCCCGCTGATAGCGGTAGGACGCGACATCGCAGAATTCCGCCTCTTTCTGCGTGAAGAAATACGGATCGATCAGATCCCGGCTGCCGTTGCATGGGGTGCGCAGGAAACCCCGGCCATGATTTTCGTCCGCCGGTATAAAGCTGCCGTCAAAGCCGCCGCTGTACACATCACTGCCCTGCCGTCCGCTGAATGAAGCGACGAGGACGCCGTCGAAGTCCGGCAGCGCCTGCAGACGAAAACCGGTCATGATCTCCCCGATGACTAAATCCTCCGGCGTCGGATTGACAACGACATACGGATGATCCAGCCGTTGTTTCCAGGTTTCGCTTAACGGGCTGAAGGCTTTCGCCTTCATTGCGACCGGATAGGTCTGACCGTTCATCCCGCTCATCAGATACAGGTCGCCCTGCGCTTCGGCAAAGAAATAATTCACCTTTTCACTGGCGATCCAGCGGCTTCCGTCATAGCGTAAGTAGGTTTCCCACGGATAGGCCTGAGCTTTTAACGGCGTGTCCTGAAAGTGAGCGATGGCGCCCCGCATCGCGACCTTGGCAATCGCGCTGGGCATCAGATACGTTCCGCTGAAGGCGTCGGAAATTGCCTGCGGAATTGCCTGTGCCCGGCGGTAAATCGAAATTCCCCGTTTTTCCAGCAGCCACTGCGCTAAAATATGCAGCGCGGCCTGCGTGACGTCGATCTTGCAGTCATGCGTTTCGCTGATTGCCAGCACGGCGTTGTACTTCGGGATGACGATCAGCTGGGAGGTAAACTGAAAGCTGTTGCCGCCCTTGCGCAGCACGCCTTCGCCCAGGTCAAAATCCGGATCGCTGAAACACACCGTATCCCAGCCTAAGCCATAAGATGGGCTTTTCTGATCCTGCGGCAGAAAGGAAACGCCCTGTTTCTTTGCCATTTCCTGCTTGGACGTTTCCGTCAGAATAGGATTTTCAGAGAGGAACAGCTTACCGAACTTGCACAAATCGATCATCGACGTCGTCAATCCGCCCGCGCCTTCGACTAACAACAGCTCGGCCGGTTTCTTCTTTTCATGGACCAACGGATATTCCGGATTGCGGTCTTCAATCGTGCGGGTTGATTCGGCGCCGATTAAAGCGGTGATGTTCTCACGCAGAAAATCGCAGTAGCGCTGATTGCTGACGCGTGCCACGACAATTTCCGCCAACGTGAAGCCGTCATTGCAGTAAACCGAATATTCGCCCGGCTGCGCTTTCAGATGACTGACCGCCAGATAGTCGAGCACTTCTTTATAATAATCCCGCTCTGTCTGCGCGGTGACGGAAAAGCCCTTCCACTGCGTTCCCGGCAGACCGCTGGCATGGTTTAACAAATGCCGCACCGTGATTTTCTTATAATCGTCATCGAGCATTTTAAAATCCGGCACATACTGAACGACCGGCGTATCCAGATCCACCAGACCCCGCTGGACTAATACCATCACCGCCGCCGTGCAGTAAATCTTCGATACCGAAGCCACGTTGTAAGTGCAGCGCGTGTCCGCCTTCACGTTTTCCGGCTGATCCTGCCAACCCAGGGCGTCCGCAGCGACCAGTTCGCCATTGACCTGCAAAGCATACGAAACCGACGTATAGTCCTTCGCCAGCGTCATGCTTAAAAAATCCGAGGTTCTTTTACTCCATTCGCAATCCATATCTTTTCACTCCTTATTTTTTTCCATTATACCGCAAACAAAAAAGAAAAGACAGGACGGACGGCATCATCAGCCGCCGGGGTTGTCCTGCCGGTTATTTCTGCAATGAAAAAGTCAGCGTTCCTGCCTTGTCGAGCATTCTTTATTTCTTCGCTCAGCCCAGCGCGACGTCGAGAATCATCATGATCAGAAAGCCAAGCATGAAGCCGAGCGTGCCAATATGAGTATGCTCGCTCAGGTGGGCTTCAGGAACCAGTTCCTCGACGACGACAAAGATCATCGCCCCAGCCGCAAACGAAAGCAGCCACGGCATCAATCCGGCGATCTGCGAAGCTGCCAGCACTGTCAAAATCCCGAAGATCGGTTCGACAATCCCCGACAAGCTCCCGTACAGAAATGCTTTAAAACGGCTGAAGCCTTCCTGCCGCAGCGGCAGCGAAATCGCCGCGCCCTCGGGAAAATTCTGAATCCCGATGCCGATCGCCAGCGCCATCGCCGCCGACATCATCGCCGGATCCTGATGCTGGGCCGCCATCGCGAACGCCAGACCGACGGCCATGCCTTCGGGGATGTTGTGCAGCGTCACCGCGGAAACCAGCAACGTCGTCTTCTTCCAGCTGCTGCTCAGCCCTTCCGGCTGTTTCTCTTCCAGATGCAGATGCGGAAGCAGATGATCCAGAGCATACAGGAACACGCCGCCTGCGACAAAGCCGATCGCCGCCGGAACCCAGCCGATCAAGCCCATCGCCTCCGCCTCGCTGATCGCCGGGATTAAAAGCGACCACACCGAAGCCGCGACCATCACGCCCGCCGCGAAGCCAAGAAATCCCTTCTGGATATTCCCGCCTACCTGATTTTTGAAAAAGAAGACGACCGCCGCGCCGGCCGAAGTCAGAAGAAACGTAAATCCGGTGCCCAGGGCCGCATAAGCTATTGCATTCATCTTCACTCCTCCTTGAGTTTGTTAGATTTATTTAACTTTATGAATTCATTGTAAAGAAAGCGGCGCAGAAAGTCAATTCAGACGCTTTCCGGCTTTAATTCTTTCATCTTTCTTTCAGAGCTGAAGGTTTTATTCCCACCGGTTTCCTAAATGTGGTATCCTAATGAAAACAGAGTAGATTAAAGGAGCGATACCATGACCTCTGCCAAAACCCGTCAGTATCCTGCCGTCGACATGATGAAATTTATCTGTGCTTTCCTCGTCATCGTCGTTCACACTTATCCCTTCTATGAAGTCTGGCCGGATCTCGGCTTTGTGACAAGCAATATATTAGGAAGAATCGTCATTCCGTTTTTCTTTATTTCGGCCGGATATTTCATGCAGATCGGCCGCTGCCACAAGGATGAGAATTACTTCCGCAGCTATATCAAGCGGTTAGTCAAGCTGTATCTGATCTGGAGTGTGATTTACATCCCCTTCGGCATGCACAAGCTGGGCACCATGATGGAAATCAGCGGCGCGCTGTGGCTGGCGGCCTTGCCGATCGCGCTGTTCAACATCGGCACCTACTTTCATCTGTGGTATATGTCGGCGCTGATCTTCGCGATGGTGTTCTGTCATCTGTTTTTAAAAAAATTTTCAATGAAGGCTTTATTGATCACCGGCGGCGTGTTGTTTTTATTCGGTTTGATCGAAACCTACCACGGACTGATCACTAATGAAATCCTGCTGCAGTCAGTCAACACGTACTTTCTGTTGATGTTCACGACCCGCAACGGCCTGTTCTTCGGTGTGCTGTTTGTCGCGCTGGGCATGGCGCTGGCTGATCAGAACCGGGTAGAAGCGATCCGCCATCCGTTTGCCAAGGCGGCCGCGGCGTTTGGGCTGCTGGTGATCGAGGCGTTTACCGTGCGGCATTTTCACTGGGCGCTGGATTACAACATGTATTTCATGACAGTGCCGTTTACGTTATACTGGTTCGCGGGATTATTACGGATCCCACTGAACTGGAAACTGAACTTCAAAGCTTTGCGCGAGTCGAGCACCGTCATTTATTTTTGTCATGCGATGTTTCTGGAGCTGGGCGAAATCTTGCTGGGTTCCTTGTATTTAACCAACGGCGCGGTGCGGTTTTGCTTTGTTTTCCCCTTGACGATGATCATGACGGCGATCATCCGCAAATGGCTGCCGTTTCTGAAATAGCCCGATCCTTACAAAAGTGTTCGCGGAATGAAAGCTTTTTCCTATGACAATTTCTCTCTTTTATACTATAATGATACACGAATCTGTTAAAAAGCCTGATCTGAGCCGGAATGTAAACTTTCGCCGGATCAATTAATCTAAAAGTTCCAACAGATAGAAAGGTGGGATTGGGTGGCAAAGCGAAAGCGAAACCGCACGCGGAAAATCAAACCCTTTACGATTTTACAGAAAACATATATGATCGCCGGTGTTTTTGTCCTGGCCGGCATGATCACGGTTTACGGCTCGGCTATGATCGTGCTGAAAGGGCCGTCAGTCACCGTCAGCAACCTGCTGACGAGCACGATGATGGAAACCCGGACGTTAAAGAGTATCGCCCGGCTGTTTTTCTCGGAAGAGGAAATGGAAACGATCATGAACCGCAACTCCGTCAGCGACACGGATGAAATCACCGATTCGGAAACGGATTTCGTGATTGACGAAAGCAAGAAAGATAAAATTGAAATTATTGATATCAAGGGTCCGACCTATGAGGGGAAGCTGATGATCGTCTACGATCCTTCGCGAATCCATCTGGCGGTCAATTCCGACCTGGGCAATGGCAACGAGGGGTACTTCGTGGAGGAATACGTCAAGGCGAACGACGCGATCGCCGGCATCAACGCCGGAGGCTTCGACGATCCCAACGGTCAGGGAACCGGCGGAATTCCTTACGGCATCGTCATTCAGGACGGCGAGCTGGTCAGCGGCAGTCTGGATGATTACAATTCGGTCATCGGCTTCAATGAACAGAACAAACTGATCGTGGGCAACATGACAGGGCGGCAGGCGCTGGAATACGGCCTGCGCGACGCCGTTACTTTTAAACCGATCTTCATCGTCAACTATGTTCCGGTTGAAGTTACCGGCACCGGCGGCGGCGTGAATCCGCGCACTGTCATCGGCCAGCGGGAAGACGGCGCGGTGCTGTTGTTAGTCATCGACGGACGGCAGACGACCAGTCTGGGCGCTTCCTATTCCGACTGCATCGACATCATGACCCAATACGGCGCAATGAATGCGGCGAACCTGGACGGCGGTTCTTCGTCCGTCATGGTCTACGACGGTCAGATTATCAACAACGTGGTTTCCATGAACGGCGACCGCAAAGTGCCGACCGCCTTTATCGTGAAATAATAGGAGGGCCTCATGAGCAACAACGACGAACAAAAAAAAACCGCGGCCGCGCCGAAAAAGACAAGACCCGCAGGCAGCCAGACCGCCAAGCGGCCGGCAAAACCGGCTAAAGCGGCCGATCAGCCGGTTAAGAAAAAAAAGAAGAAAACCGAAGCCGTCCTGCATCACAGTCCCGAAGGCCATATCGGCGGGAAACAGGAAACCACCGATCTGTGGCATTTATCGGTCGAGCGGATTCGCGAAGCTTCCGAGCGTGAGCGCAGGAAGATCAATTCTTCAAACCAGCAGTTCCTCTACTTTCTGCTCAAACTGTTTTTAGCCTTGATGATTCTGGGCAGCGCGATCATGTTTCTGACGTGGAAGGTATTGGAAAACTACGAAAAAAGTACGCCCAACGGCGCGATGAGCGCTTACGTTCACCTGCTTCAGGCAAACAACTATGATAAGATTTATGAAAACTCAACCGTGATCTTCACGCAGTTCAATGAGAAAGAGCCCTATATCGAGTATCTGAAGTCGATCTATGAGGACGTCAATCTGAAAAAGGCGGTATTCTCCAAAAAGGCTTACTCCAATGATACCTTCCTCTATTACGACATGATCGTCGACAAGCAGAAAATCTCGACGCTGGAGCTGATCTACAATGAAGAGGCCCGGCAATGGAATGTGCGGACGGTCATCGACGCGCGCAATTTCTACATCGAGGTCTTCGGCGATGCGCAGGTTTATGTCAACGGAATCCGGCTGAATGAGCATTACATCAGTGAGCGCAACGTCAGCTCCGACGCCTATTCCAATTTATTCGATCTGAATCAGGCGCCGCTGGTTACCCGTTATCACATCGACAATCTGGTCACCGTCCCGGCCGTTACGACTCAGGACGATACAAAATACAGCGTCGTCAAGGACGCGCTGCAGGATCGCTTCTATATCGCCGAAAAACCGGGCGGAGCGATGGAAGAGATTATGCGGACACGCATCCGCGACACCGCGATGACCTATGCGAAGTACATTTCCGAGGACACCCGCTTCTCTGATCTGCAGCAGTATTTATACCGCCGCACAGATTATTACAAAGCGATCTCCAGCTTTGTCAACCGGTACTTCTCCACCCATGATTCGTATCGTTTCGATAACATGCATATCAGCGATCTGATCAGCTATGGCGAGGACGTCGGTTTCACCGGCACGATCTCATTCGACTACGTCGTCACGATTGAAGGCGAGAAGTCACAGACTTATTCCAACACGTATCAGATGACGTTCTTAAACGTCAGCGGCAAATGGCTTTGCAGCAATCTAGTGATCGCCAATCAAAGCCAGCCGGAAACAGAGACAGAGACAGAGACGGAGATGGAGACGGAATAAGCAAAGCTCAACCATCCCAGTAAAACAATCCTCCTCATGGAAAACCGGAAATCCCGGTTTTCTTTTTTTGCTTCGCCGCACTTTATGGGAATTGTCTGTGCAGAACCTTGTTTGGCAGAGCAGGCGGCGCTGCTGCGGAGGGAACGCGCAAGCTCAGGATCAGACAAACATCCAATCACACAAAAAAAAGCGGACTCGCCGCTTTTTCAAGGGATAGACAAAATTGAAATCCTGATGCCTTATTTGATGATTTCGCCCATGGCGGAACCGGAAATCGCCGCTGCATTGGCTTCGTCGGTATCAATATGCATCGCCAGCGCGTACTTTTCAGAAACGCGGACAACCGTATCGCCGAAGGTCAGGCTGCGGCCGTCGGTATCAATCTTAACGGAAACGATCTGACCGTTGGTTACGCCGTACTTTTCAGCATCGGCCGGGGTCATGTGAATATGCCGCTTCGCCGCGATCACGCCTTTGGAAACCTCGATCGAGCCGGCCGGACCGATGATCGTGATGCCCTGTGTGCCTTCGATGTCGCCGGATTCGCGGATCATCGCTTTCACACCGACCGTGCGCGCATCCGTCAACGACAGCTCAACCTGCGTTTCAGGACGGGTTGGTCCCAGAACGGACAGCTTCATTTCGCCGCGCTCACCCTTGATCGTTACCTTCTCATTGGAAGCGAACTGACCTGGCTGAGACAGCTCCTTCTTGACCGTTAATTTGTATCCTGGACCGAACAAAGCTTCAACGTCGGCATCGGTCAGGTGGATGTGCCGTGCGGAAACTTCAACTAATACTTTTTCTTCTGACATAATTTTACTCCCTCTTTCTTTCATGTTCATTATAGTCAATTTATGGGCCTTCGGCAATGGAATTGATTTATTTTTTAGTCAAAATTTCGCCGATGATCAGTCCGTTGGCTGCCGCCTGGGACAATGAGCGGGTAAAGCCTGCGCCGTCGCCCAAAGCGTAAATTCCCGGGCAGTCTTTAATCTCAAAGTCAACGCAGTCCGGACGGGCGGAGTAATACTTGCATTCCACGCCGTACAGCAGCGTATCATAGTTTGCGGTGCCCGGCGCGACTTTATCGAGCGCGTGCAGCGTTTCAATGATGTTGTCAAGCTGGCGCTTCGGCATGCACAGGCTCAGATCGCCCGGCACGGCGTTCAGCGTCGGTCTGACCGTCGACTGCTTCAAGCGTTTCTCATCCGTACGCCGGCCGCTTTCCAGATCGCCTAAGCGCTGCACGAGTACGCTGCCGCCGGAAATCTTATTCGCCAGCGATGCAACGTAGCGGGCATAATCAATCGGATCGTTAAACGGTTCGGTAAACCGGATCGTGCAGAGCAGAGCGAAGTTGGAATTGTCCGTCTTGCGGTCGAGCTCCTTGTATGCATGGCCGTTGACCGTCAGCACGCCGTCGGTATTCTCCGTAACGACCAAGCCACGCTCATTGAAGCAGAACATCCGCGTCGTATCGCCATATGCTTTCGAGCGGTACAGGATCTTCGGCTCATAAATTTTCCTGGAGAAGTGTTCCCACACCATTGCCGGCAATTCGACGCGCACGCCGATATCGACCTGATTGTTCGCGCAGGCCACGCCGTTGCGCTTGCACCAGTCCAGGAAAACCCGGCTGCCGGCCCGGCCGACCGCAAAGACCACTTTATCGCCGACGACGCTGTATTGCTTGCCGCGGTGAGTAAAGAAGACCTCGTGGGTTTCCTTGTTGACATCCGTGACGGTGCACAGCGTTTCAATCTGAACACGCTGCTTCAGATCGTCGACTAAGCGCTGCATCGTCTTCAGGTTGGCGTCCGTTCCCAAATGCTTCAGCTGCGCCTGCTGCATGTGCAGATCGTAGCGCAGGCAAAGCTGCTTTAATTCATCGTTCGGCACAAACCGTTCCTTCTGCGCCCCAAAGCGCATCAGCACCTGATCCGCCTGTTCGATATAATCCATGACCTTGGCCGGTTCCATGAAATCCGGCAGCCATCCGCCGTATTCCGTTGAAATGATATACTTGCCATCGGAAAACGCGCCGGCCCCGGCGATGCCTTCCATTACGGCGCAAGGCTCGCATTTCAGGCATTTATCCGCCTTTCCTGAAATGATCGGACACTGGCGATGCTCTAAATCCAATCCTCGCTCCAGAAGCAAAACCGACGTCTTTGGATCCCGCTCAGCAATGCGATAAGCGCACATCAGTCCGCCGATGCCGCCGCCGATGATGACGACATCATACTTGTTGTTACAATTCAACCCTCATTCCTGCCTTTCTGTTAAGACCTTTTCCCGACCTTCATTTTAGCACAAAAAAGAGGGATTCCCAATGTTTGTATGATATAATAGGACAAAATTGGAGGAAACAAAATGATTCTTGAAAAACAGCTGAAAGGAACGCGCGCCAAACGGCCGGTCATCATCTTCCTGCATGGCTTTGGAAGAAAACGGACAGGCGAGCTGGAGGCGTTTCAAAAAGCGTTTGAACATGATTACGATATTCTCATGCCCGAGCTTTTCGATCCCGAAGATCCCAGGGATTCCAACGGAATCCTGTGGGCCAACCGGGCGCTGCACGTCGTTGAGAAGGAACTGTTAAAACAACGCCAGGTCATCCTGGGCGGATTTTCGATGGGCGGCGTGATCGCCAGCTGGATCGCCTCGATGCTTCCGGTGGAAAAGCTGATTCTGGTCGCGCCAGCCTTCGATCTGATCAATCTGAAAAATACCGGAAATATTCTGGCGTCGCTGATCACGCATTTCACGCATCTGGATTCGCCGCAGGAGATCGCCAACTTCAACGGCCTGCCTGCGAATTTCTTTCAGACGCTGATCGACGTGGTCGTTCAATTCCGGCCTTATGCTTCACGGCTCACCTGCCCGGTGTTGTTAATTCATGGTTCTCAAGATGGGATTGTCTCCCCGCAGAGTTCCAAAATCGCGTTTTCACGGATGCCGGCAACGCAGAAACAGATGTTTATCATTGAAAATGGTCATCATGTGATGTTTGAGGATGAAGGCGTCTGTCAGGAAGCGCTCGCCTTGATTCAGTTGTATCTGAACGATCAGATCGTGATTCGTAAAGCGACGCCAGCGGCAGAAACCGTTGAAGATTAAAATTACCCGTATGAAATATGAAATTGGTTTATCCCAGTCTTTTCTCAGGCTGCGGATAGCCAATTTCTTTTTTAACATTTATTTCGAAATTATTACATTTTTATGACATATTTCACACGAAATTCATGATTGTTTTTTATAATATTTCATGAGGTGAACAGGCATGAAATTGGATCGATCCCTTCTGCTTCGAATTTTACCCTGGGGGTTATTCGGCGCTGCTTTGTTTTTTTTCGCTGTTGTGGGCTTTTCGTCCAAGGAAGCTGCGGGATGTGTTGTCAGCATCAGCGCTGACGGCAGCCATCTCGGTGACCTGTTGACGACCAGCGATCTGGAAATTCAGATCAATGGCCTTCCGCTCTCGCTGGATCTCTCCCAAACCGCACCGATCGCCGCGCCAGTGTCCTTAAGCTGTGAGACGGCGAACATCCTGACCTGGACGACGAGCGACCGGAATCTTCAGCTCAGCTGGAATGGTCAGAAGCTGTCATCCCCGGCCATGATCGAAGTGGATCAGCTCAGTCCGCAGACAACCGCCACGCTGACGATCCGCAAAGGAGACTGCCAACGCAGCGTCACCATTCAAACGCTGCCGGACAGCTTTCCGACCGTGCAGTTTACGGGTCACAGCCACAGCGAAGGGGATTTCTATGGGGATCTGATGAATGATGACGGCGATTCCTACATCTTTAAAATGGATAATGACGGACAGCTGTTGTATTACTACCGCGGATTCTATAATAAGAGCGGTTCGGTTATGAACTTCCAAAAGCATGAAATTGACGGTGTCACCTATTATTCCTTCTTTGAACCGACGGCGAACATTTCCGATCATCTGTTATATATGGGCGTGCAATATGGTCATATCAATATCCTGGATGATCAATATCAGCGAATCAAACAGATTGAACTCCTGCCTTCAGATGCGCTGCCTACGGGCGGGATGTGTGAAAATCATGAATTCCTGATGCTGGGTGAGAATCATTACCTGATCACTGGTTCCGTGGATCAGAATATATGGATGTCCAGCGAACGGCGGTATGTCCGGATCAAGGCGGCACTGATTCAGGAAATCCAGGATGACGAGGTCATCTTTGAGTGGTGCAGCAGCGATTATCCGGCCTTATTAAAACAATCTGTGGAAAACAACGACTATACGAACACGAACGATCTCTATTATGCCGCGGATTACGCGCATATCAACAGTCTGTGCGTCGACCCAAGCGATGGCCATGTGATCGCTTCGTTCCGCAATCTGGACGAGGTCTTAAAGATTGACCGGCAGACCGGCGAGATTCTGTGGACTTTAGGCGGTCTGGGCGATGATTTCGGGTTAACTGAGGAACAGCTTTTCTCTCGTCAGCATTACGCCAAGCTGACGGATACGGGAACGCTGCTTCTGTTTGACAACGCAATGCCAACGAACAGACGCGGATTCTGGAATTCAAGCTGAATGAAAAGAATCAGTCCGTGACATCGTTTCAGGAAATGATCGTTGCGGGGAAATATTCGTTTGCGACCGGCTCGGTGATGAAGACCGAAGCGGACACCTATGTGATCGGCTGGGGCACGGGCAGCGTCCATTCCTTAATGAGCGAGATCGATTTTGAGAACCGGGAAGTCATCGCGGAAATAATCCCGGCGTATGGACAATACAGCTACCGGGTTGTGAAGTACAAGTAGCGGTTTGCGGCGATATCAAAAGTAAAGGACTGGGAGTTTCGTCAATGCTTCCAGTTTTTTCATATTAAAAAGCCAGGTAAAGAAGTGGACTCCTTCTCTTCCTGACTTTTTGTCACTTTAATCGATTAAGGCTGGCGGATAGGCTTGAAGCAGCCGCTGTAATTCCTGCTCTGTCACCGGCGTGGCCGAACCATGCCGGACATCGCCATTCGGCAGGGTATATTCCGATTCTTCCAGCCAGCGCAGATCACTGTCTTCGCCCAGCGTTGAGAACTGTGCGACGTGGAAGGTTCCGTACGGGTAATAGTCCTCGTACAGGTAATATTGATCTTCACCATTGACCGGGAAGACGAACGGGCCTTCCATAAACCGCAGCGGAAACAGGAATTCCTGATCGTAAGCTTCGCCGAACAGCTTGGACAGCGCGTCCGTCGACGCGTAATAAATCGTCTGCGCCGCTTTCCGTTCATCCTTATAGAACAACCAGTATTTTCCCTGTGCCTGCAGCACCGTTCCGTCGATCACGGTATAGCCCGGTTTAAAGAAATTGCCCGGATAGCTGTAATGTTCAAAATCCCGCGTTGTCACATAATACAACGCGCTTTCATCCTTCTCCGTCGGATCGGAGAAATAAATGTAATACAGATCCTGGTCCGGGTCATAGCTCATTTCCGGAGCCCAAGCGCGGGTTCCACTCATCTTTAAGAACGGATCCCACAGTGAAACCGGCACCAGCTGATGATCGGTAAACGTCACTAAATCTGAACTGCGCCAGAGATAAATATCCGGATTGTCAAATCCCTCCGTCGCCAGCAGCACAAAATTTCCATCTCGATCCCGGCCGATAAACGGATCACGGATCCGGCCGTTGCCCAACTCAGAACTCAGCACGGCTTCCCCCCGATTCAGATCAGTCCAATGCAGCCCGTCACGGCTGTAAGCCAGCTTGCCGCGCTCCTCGCCCAGCTCGCCGTTAAAATAGGAAAGCACATATCCTGTAAACGCGTCGAGTACGACAACGTCGCGTTCGATTGTTTCGCTCAACTCTCCCTGCCGGATTGTGACCCGCAGCCGGGCGTTAACCTTTTCCGAAGCCGAGGTTTTAACAATCCGGTTTTCCTGCAGCTCAATCTCACCGGACAGCACCGTCCATTCGAGCTGTGAGCCATTTTCCGCCGCAGCCGGCAGCACATCGTTTTCGTTCATCAGCGGCTGGAAGTCGTTATTCACGGCGATCCGATCGCGCTTTAAACGCGTCTTCGGCGAATCGGCCAGCACCGCAAATTTGAAGTCCTTGGTAAAGGTCTGCCCTTTATGTTCCACCTTCGCGGTAATCGTTACTTCCTGATCCCCCTGCGCCGCCGTCGGTTTCGTCAGCTTGCCTTGATCAGTGATGATCTTGGGCTTATCGCTGGACCAGCTGAAATACAGATCACGCACCGGATTCTCGGCGAACCAGAGATTGCCGGTCAGATCGTCCTGATTGCTGAAATGGAACGTATCCAGCACAGCTTTCGGATAAAAACGGTCAAACTCCGCCTGGACCTCCTCGGCGGTCCAGGCCTGGTTGATAATCTGGAAATCCTGAAACGTGCCTTCCGCCTGCGGGTCGTTGTAGATCAAACTTTTGCCAAGGATCAGCTCGTCTGTCCGCAGCTGTTTCACCTGCTTGGCCACGTTACCCGACGCAGTTTCCTCGCCGTTGAGATACAATGTGACCGTGTTGCCCTCCTGGGTCAACACGATATGGTTGTAGATGCCGGTTTCAACCGTTGCTTCCTTCTCGGAGATAACCCGGTACGCTTTGTTTCCCGACTGAATCGAATAATTCAGTCCGCAGCGCTCGCCGGTGGGATTGCCGGAAGTCGCCAGCTGCATCACATGCCGGTCATCGCGGCCCATCGAAAGCAAGGTCGTCCACTCAAAGTTCGCTTCCGGTTTAAACCAGAACGAAATCGTAAAGCTCTTGGAACTGCGCAGAATCTGCGATTGAACCCGGTGTTCGGTCTGAGCATCCAAACGATAGCCCTGCGCGTCGATTCCCGCGGTGCTGAACAGCTCCGGATCCTCCGGTGCGTAGATCTCCACCTGATCCTGAATAAACTTGGTATGACAGCCGCTCAGCAATCCCGCTAACAGACAAAAGCCGCACAGCCACTGAATCATTTTTTTCATGCCTGCACCTCTTTGTTCTTGTTCATCTTATGCCGGATTAAACGCCAGCCGCGCTGGATCAGTTTGCGGAAGGAGGCGTAGGAGAACCAGTAAACAATCGTAAAGACAACAAACACGATCAATCCCAGGGCCACGCATCCCATCAGGAAATGCAAGGTGGAGGACGTCACAAACGCCTGCTGGGTCTGCCAGCCGGCATACGCCGCAGCGCCGATCAGGATCGCTACGCCCAGCCGGGTAAACACCATCTTGTAATAGCGCAGCGGATTCAGATGAAACACTTTTTTATAGACCAGAACCGGATTGTATAAGAAATCAACGGTCCAGTTCGTCAGCATCGTCGCCGCCAGCACGCCCGCGATCCCTAATGGCTGGATCAGCACAACCGACAGGACGACCTTGGAGATCGCCAGTAAATACGCATTGTTTTTCGCGTCTTTGAACAAACCGTTGGCGTCACGGCAGATGATGATCGGCTCGCGCATCGTCATGTAGAAAATATTGATCGCAAACAGGAAGGCAATCAGAATCGTCACCGAATACTCCGGCCGCATCTTCATCCAGATCAAAACGAACCGTCCGATCACAACGAAGATGCATACGCCGATGATCGAGGCGATATACACGGCGAAGTTAAAGAACTCCGTGAAGACGCTGTAGGAATCCGCGCCGGAATCGTTGAACAGGTTGCCGAAGCTGTTGATCGGCGAGGTGATCGCGGAGTTGATGATCTTGGATACCGACTCGGTCAGATAGCTGTAAGAGCCATAGACGCTGGTCATCGTGTAGCCCATAAAAAAGGTAATCACCAGGTTGTCCGTATTGTTGGTGGCCAGCGTCGAGAGGCGCTGGATAATCGTGTACTTGGCGTTTTTCTGGAACGCGTCGTCATAGGGCAGCTGCTTGTTTTCCTTCAGCCACGGATAGTTTTTCAAAGCGATCCGGCGGGCGATGAAGTTGGCGATGAACACCTGCAAGCCCTCGATCAAGAAGATATAAATATACGGCAGCTTCAGCAGGATGACGCCGACCATCAGCACCATCCGCAAAATGGCGATCGTCTGGATCCAGATGTTGATTTTGTATTCCTTTTGATCGGCGATGATGACAAAATTCGGTCCCATCAGAAAATAAGACAAACCAAAAGGAACACAAAGGATTAAAAACATCGTCACCGTTTCGCCGTAGCCCAGCGGTGATTCGGCGAACATCGGGAACAACAGCGCGGTCAGCGCGCCGACAACCAAGACCGCCATGCCGGTAAAACGGAACACCTTGACGGCGCCGTTATAGATCGACAGCACCCGATCCTGGTCGTTCTCGGCCAGCGGCTTAAACAACAGCTGGCGGAAGGCCAGCGAATAGCTCAGCTCAAAGACATTCAGAAAGGTGATGACGTTCATGATCGTCAGCTGCAGACCGTTGAGGTCGCTGCCGTACAGGTCGATGAACATCCGCACCTTGATAAATCCGAAAATCGGAAGAGCGACGCTGGTGATCAGGCTCACCAAAAAATTGTAAAATGAATATTTTGTGCGCATAAGCTCCTCCTAATCTTAATGAATCACGTGTTTGTAGAGCGGCAGCGTCAGACTGCCGAAGGTTTTCAAAAACAGCTGATCCTTCCAGCCTAAATTGCGGATGTAGGGATTCTTTTTCCAGTTTGGGTAAAATTCCGCCATCACGGCGTCGCTCATCGCTTTCAGCTCGTTGGTTAGCGGCGAGCGCAGAAAGCGGAACATGCCGTACAGACGCAGATGCTCAATATGTAAATATTCCAGCTCATCGTGATACCGTTCGCTGAGGCCCATTTCCGCAAACTGTTCGCGGACCTGCTTCATGACCGGAAAGATTTCTTTCAGCCGCTCGCTCTTAGTGACGGACATGATCGAACCTTCCCGCTGGCGGTAATGAATCCGCGCCTCGTGCTGAATTCCGATCGTTTGGGATTGCGCGAAGATCGGCATCGTGACTGGGATATCCTCATACCAGGTACCCAACGGGTAGCGGTAATGCTTCTGGGTGAAAAAGTCCGCGCGGTAGAGCTTGTTCCAGGCGAACATCGGCGATAGAAACGCCTGCTTTACCGGACTGTCGAAGACATGCGGATTCAGTCCCAGCATGATCCAGGACGGCTGGCCGTTTTCATAAAAATATTCGATATCGCTGACCACGACGTCCGCGCCCCGCACCATGACTTCCGCCATTTTCGCGTAATACTCAGGATCGGCCCAGTCGTCGCTGTCAAGGAAGGCAATCCATTCGCCCTCGGCCTTGCCGATCGCGAAATTGCGGGCGTCCGACAACCCGCCGTTGGGTTTATTCAACTGCGCGAAACGATCCGGAAACCGACGCACATAGTCTTCAATAATCTGCGGGGAGGAATCGGTCGAACCATCGTTGACCACCAGCACCTGCAAGTTTTTATAGGTCTGGCCGGCTAACGAATCGAGACATTCCGGCAAGTATTTTTCCACGTTGTAAACGGGCACAATCACAGTAATTTTGGGTTCCACAGCGTTCCTCCTGTCTGATGAAATAAGTATATCATAATCGTGAATTCTCAGTTCGTTTTTTTCGTTCTGCCCCCGCGCAGGCCAGCGCTGTCAGGATGCCGCCGGCGGTGATCACCAGCCCCAGCGTCAGTCCGCGGGGACGGAAAACAAGCTTGATTTCATGGGTGCCCTCACTCAGCGGCAGTTCGATGAACGTGTTCTGAAACGGCGTGACCGCCGCCGGCTGCCCGTCGATTTCCGCATGCCAGCCTTTATCATAGGGAATCGTTGTCAGCAGCCGCTGCCCCGCTTCCGCCTGAACGTGCATCGTAATCGTCGAGCCGCGAATCTGAATGTTCTGCGCCGCCTGCTTCTGCAGCTTCTGTGTCCATTGCGCTAACGCCGAGATGTCCAGGGAATAAACCTCGGCCCGGGTTAAACGCAGCAGCTGATCGCGCACAACCAGCTGAATCAGGATATCCTGCCCCGGCGGATAGGCGCCCAGATACAATGCGCCGGCGTTGATTCCGGTATGATCATCTTCAGCATAGT
>NZ_CFQZWI010000021.1:0-34052 GCF_986127675.1 Holdemania sp.
GTGCTCTTCCGATCTTCCATATTCCTCTCACCTCTTTCAATTAAATATAACAAAGAAGGCTTAACTTAGCTAGTACGATAAAGCTGTATTTTAAATTGTTTTCGCCTGAAAATCTTTAATGTTCGCACAAAATATAACCGGATCTCATTCCAGAAGTCACGTCCGAATCATTCAAACATTTCCCCAATTCAGTACCTTCATTGCGTGTAAAGCACCAATCTTCATGTTCATTTATTTCATTATCCGCAGAAATAGAAGTCCCCCCTTATGCACAAAGATACTGTCAGTACAATTATCCTCATCCTTATGATCTAATTTCAACTGAATTTCTTCACAGTTCAAGAGAGAAATTCGGATTTAGTTTACGCGCCAATAAATAATAAATTCTTTGATTAAAACCAACTGATATTCTTCATAAAAAATGGTTTCTTTTCAAGAAACCATCTTCAAATCTACTCGAATACAATGACATCTGAATATTGAGAGAAATCAATTCCTTCAATATATGGATTTTCCGGATTTACAAAAACATAATATCCATCTTTTTTTATTTTAGCTTCACTTTCCAACCGTTCGATCGGCGCTCCATCACTGGAATATCCCATAAGATTATCTTGTATATAGTATGTTACAATTAACTCATGACCGCCATCGTTTCTCTCATAGCTAACTTGTATTTCGATTCCATCTTCATATTCGTTATTCTCAATAACAATGTGTTCTGGCAATGGATTTTTTGCATAATATTCAAATACTCCGTTAAAAAGGGATTCAGTTTTATATCCGGATTTCTTAGTGGCAGTTGGAGCAGCTTCCGGTTCTTTCGCAGGCTCTACTGTAGTCTGAATGCCTGGTTCAGAAGTTGGCTTTGTTGTTGATGCTGCTTGCGGTGAAACTGCTGGTTCCCCATTATTTTCTTTAGCAGAACATCCGGCAATCAAGATAAGCAAACAAAATACAGAGATCAATCGCTTAATAGTAGACATGAATCGCTTCAATATACCAATCAACCATAAACTCTTCCATCGTTCCGTAAGGCAACGAACCTGATTTGGTAATATAGTGATCGTATATATCCTTTCCCTTTTCCAAGTATGTTTCATAACCGTTGCAAACTATAGAGTGTGTATCAGAAAGTCCTGTTCCATGCTTAACTCTATGTCCCTTAACAATTACAGCATTACCTGATTCAAATTGCTCCCTGATTGCCTTTAAACCTTCTGCTTCAAGATACTGAAGAGCAAAACTCTTGGATTGATGTGTTCTCCCAACCTTGTTTGTTACTACACCCCATAACATATCGCAGCTACCGTCAAATGCGCCAGATCCCAGATTTGCAGCTAGTTCTGCAGGATTTCTTACTTGCCGTTTATTAAGAACATCGGCAGTAGCAGTCGTTGCATCATTGGGATCTGGTGGATTAGGATTTTCAGGACCGTTAGCTGCCGAAACCGGAGTAATTGTCATTGCCAGCATTAACCCCAGCAAAAATGCAAAGCATTTCTTCATTTTTCTCTCCTCTTTTCTATTCTCATTTTAGATCATTCTAACTTGTCCATTGCTATCACCTCTAAGAATATACTTATGATTTCTAATTAAAGAATAATCGAAACTCATGAATAATAAAAGTATCGAAAGTTCAAATTTCCTTATCTTATAAATGTTTTATAATTATCATATAATTATTTATATCATGATCATAATTTATTGTTTGATCACTCGAAATCAAAGGCTGTTATCTATCCTGTGATCAATAACAATAAAAGTAGATCCACAAATTATATATCTGCTTTTTCCTTCATGACTGCCAGAAATTATAAAAAGTCCAAAATTCAGTTGGTTCATCAGTTATATGGCGAAGTATCAGTAATTTCTGAAAACAGGTCTATATCAAATTTGAATCGCTGCTTTGAAATCAGACAAATCCTTATTTAACCAAACTCTTCTTAATAATGGCCAAAAAGTTTTTTACCTCCCATACTTAAAGTCTGAAAACTCCCATTTTCTCCTTAATTCTCAATATTATCCCCTAGTATTTTAATCATTTACCGATTTGACCGAATCTTTGAGAGAGTATGTTTTTACTTTCCAGCAATGATAAAAAAGTTTGGCTTTGAGGAATGCGGCAAAATAAGAAAGCCTCAGATTATCCGTTTTTCCGGAATCTCTGAGGTCTTTTTAATATGCATGCGCTTCAGCGCTCTCATTCTTCATTAACTTTCCTGATAAATCAAGCTCATGTTCAACCGTTTTTTACAGCCCCTCGCTCCGGCGCAGCGCTTCAGCCTTGAAGAACTGCATCTTCGCTTCCAGATCTTCCCGCAGGCGCCGCAGATCCTGACGGACCAGCTGTTTATGCTTCACCGTCTGCACGCCGTTGACCCAGACTGAATCCACATTGCCCGCATGAGCGCTGTAAACCAGAGCCGAGAATGGATCGTAGATCGGGAACATGTTGGCGGACTGCGTTTCCACCAGCACAAGATCCGCTTTTTTCCCCGGCATTAACGAACCGATCTTATCGTCCAGATTCAATACCCGGGCCCCGCCGATCGTCGCCAGCGGCAGAATTTCCTTCGCCGGAAACAACGCCCGGTCATGATTGGCCGTCTTGTGCGCTTTGCCGATTAACGGCAGCTGCGCGAACAAATCCAGCGTGTTGCCGCTGGAAGCACCGTCCGTTCCCAATCCAACCGGGATGTGATGCGCAATCATCTTCTTCAAGGGTGCAATCCCTTTGCCCGCTTTCATATTCGAACCGATGCAGTGCGCTATCCGGCAGCCATACTTCGCCATCAGCGCCAGATCCTGATCGTTGACATGAATGCAGTGCGCCGCAACCAGATGCGGGCTTAACAAACCGATCGACTCCAGATATTCAACCGGCGTCTGATTCCGCTCTTTGCGGAAGGTTTCCATCTCATAATCCATTTCCGCCGTATGCAGCGAAAGCAGCACATCGCAGTGCTCCGCGATGGCCTGAGCTTGCTTTAAGACTTCAGCGCTGTTGGTATTGGTCGCGTGCGGACCGATCGCCGGCGTGATCAGCGGATGCCGGCCTTTCCATTCCCGAATAAACCGCTCGCCGATCGCCAGTCCGCCATAAGGGACGTCGCTGTCGCAGTTGGCAAAGTCGACAATCGTCTCCGCCAGCACCGCGCGCATGTTCATCTCGACCATGGCTTCTGCCAGCGCGTCCTCAAAATAATACATGTCGAACACCGTCGTCACGCCGCCCAGCATCATTTCCGCCGCTGCGTAGCGGGCCGAAGCCTGCGCCAGCTCGCGCGTCATCGCCGCGTTTTCCAACGGAAACAGAAACCGCCGCAGCCGGTCCGGGCAATCGTCGCCCAGCGAACGAAACGGGATCATCCCCAGATGACAATGCGTATTCACCATTCCCGGCAGAAGCAGGCCCCCCTGCCCGTCGATCACTTCGTCTACATGCACGCTGAAATCATTCAGCGCCAAAATGGTATCATCTTCCCAGACCAGACAGCCGTTTTCAAAGACACGATTGGCCTCATCTGTCGTGACCAACGTCACATTCTCGATCCGGACTCTCATGCGTGTTCCTCTTTGATCAGCGGAATGAATTCCAGCGTTTTGCCGATCAACAATCCTTTATCCGTCAGCTTGACCTCCGGCGATACCGGCAAGGACAGCGTCGCAAACGACATCACTGCGTTGTGATGGACATACCCCAGCTGATCCTCCATCGCCGCGCGCACCGCCTCGATCTGTCCGGCCAGTTCCGCCAGCGGCTGATCGGAAACAATGCCCCCGACCTGCAATGAAGCGCAAGCTATGATTTTCTCATCAACGCAGACACAGTAGCCGCCCTGGATTGCAAGCAGATGATTGGCCGCCGCGATCATATCCGGAACATTGGAGCCCATGACCATCAGATTGTGATGATCATGCGCCCAGGAGGACGCAACCGCGCCGTTTTTCTGAATTCCTCCAGTCGTAAACGCCAGCGCGATCTGTCCGCCCTTGCCATAACGCTCGATGCAGGCCATTAACGCCAACCCGTGGTCCTGCCACTGAACAACGCCGTTTTTCACCGGCAGTTCCGCAGTTATCAGCCGCGTAAATGTCGCCCGCGGATTAATTTCGATGACCTGGGCGGTCACGGACTTCGCCGACGGGGAAACCCGGACGAGTAAATCGTCTTCCGTCAAGGGCCGGTGATGCAGCGAATGGTAAAATTCCGGCGGGAAGGAAACCGGCTTTTCCGCAATCGCGTAGCCGCTTTGCGGTTCGCTGACCAGAACGCCGTTTTTATAAACCTGATGTACGGTCCAGTCTTCCAGACTGTCCAGCAGCACGAAATCCGCGATTTTCCCCGGAGCGATCACGCCGCGATCGTCCAGACGCATCCGCCGGGCAGAGGTGAAGGTACTGCAGTAAATGGCCTTTTCCATCGGCAGGCCGCAGTGCACAGCGGAAAGCAAAACCTGATTGAGATGGCCGTGCAGAAAATGATCCGGCATCACATCATCGGTCACCAGACTGAAATATTCGTAGAACTGATGCTCCATCAATGTGCGGATGGTATCTTCATGGATCGATTTGCCCTGCATTTCCAAGAACATTCCGTTGGTGATTTTCTCAACGATGCTTTCCGGAGTTTGCTGAGTATGATCGGCATTGACGCCGGAAGCGATAAACTTCGCCAGATCCGCCCCGCTGATCTTCGGGCAATGCCCCTCTAACGGCAGCAGCGGCCGTTTCTTTTTGCACAGCGCGATAATCTGGCGGATCAGCGTGTCTTCCTCACTGACCAGCTCCTTGAAGTTCATGACCTCGCCCAGGCAGCGGATTTGCGGATTGTCCAGCAGCTTGTCCACTTCTTCTAGACCGATCACGCCGCCGGTCGTTTCGCAATCCGGATTGGTCGACGGAACAGAAGAGGGGATTCCATAGAAAATATCCATGACCGGCTCGCTGGCCATGAACGCTTCGATGCCTGACAGCCCGAACACGTTGGCGATCTCATGCGGATCGGCGACCACCGTCGTGACGCCGAAGGACAGCGCCTGCCGGGAAAATTCGGTCGGGATGGTCATCGAGCTTTCAACATGCATGTGGATGTCGATCAAGCCGGGAATCATCCAGCGTCCCTGAGCGTCGATTTCCTGATCGGCGGGCCGGCGTTGTTCCTCTTCGGTTTCCTGCAGCTGCGCGAACTGTCCGTCACGGATCAGCACGCTTTTTTCCTCAAATGTCTGCGTATAGCTGTTGAACACGCGGGCGTTGCGGATTCTCATTGTACTCATGCGGTTTTCTCCTTTCGCCTCTGATTTGAAACAGGGCAGGATCCGTGTTGGACCCTGCCTTGTCGTTGCTTCCTGATCCTTCAGGAAGATTTCCAGATGTTAGTTGTTGATCGTGCGGTTCCACTGATCCGTCCACTGCGCCATCAGCGGGTTGACAAACGAATAGTCGATCGACTTCGCACGCTCCGCCACGTCGCCGTAAGTCATGTTCGCGGACTGTTCCGGCGTCAGTTCCACGTTCTTGTTAACCGGGCCTTCGTTCAGCGTGACCGCGGTGACGGACTGCAGTTCCTGGGAAATGCGCCAGTTGATATACATGTAAGCCAGATCTTTGTTTTTGGAGTTCTTATTGATATCAATCGTATTGAAGTTCGCGTAGGTGTAATCGGCTGGGACGACGAATTCCACATTCGGAGCCGCATTCTTGATGACCGGCACGCCGAAGTCGCCGACGACCGCAACCGCGATTTCCCCGGCCGCAAACATATTTGCCAAATCGCTTGACTTGGAATAGGTTCTGACGATATTGGATTTCAGCTCGTTCAGCGCTTCAAATGCCGCTGCCCCGTCATCCGTTGTGATATCGACGCCCTTGTAGTCGGAAGCCAGGTAAACCATCGCCGGACCAAAGGTCGTCGACAGCTCCGGAATCGACAGCTTGCCGGCCAGTTCCGGCTTCCACAAATCAGCCCAGCTGGTAATTTCAAAGCCGACAGCTTCCTTATCATAAATGATGCCAATGCTGTTGAGCGTATAAGCCGGACCGTATCCCTGGGCCACCGTCGATTTCGCGCCGTCAATGATGTTGTCCAGATTCGGAATCTGGGTGGTGTCGATCTTTTCAAACAGGTCGGCGACATAGCCGTTGGCCGCCGCAGCCTGCGACAGCTCGATGACGTCGACGGTGGAATCCGGGTTGGTGGACAACTTGGTATAACGATTGGCCGTCGTATCGGTTTCCAGGATGACCTTACAGTTGCACAGTTCCTCAAACGGGCCATACACATCCTCAACGAGCACGTCTTCGCTTAACCCCCAGGTCGAAACGGTCAGCGTGCGCTGGCCTTCGATCTGGCCTTCGCCTTCCGGCTTGCTGGAACAGCCGCTCACAGCCGCAATCATGGCCAGAGCGCAGAGCGAAATCATCAGCTTTCTCATTTTCTTTCCTCCTTAAAATGTCAGCTAGTTCTTCTATGGAAATTCCAAACGGAAGTCCGGCGGATTTTCCAGATGTTTCTCAGAAAACCCGACGGTTTCTGCTCGGAAGCAGAGTGCGTCATTCTTCCTGCCGCCTCATCCCGCAGGATGGCCGCGGCAGGAAATTAGATTAAACCAGTACGATCTTGGCGGCCGGCAGCTGGATTTTGATCGTGTCGCCAGCTTTGTAAAGCGCGCCGGAGCCGTCGTTAACGACTAACCGCCCGATCGGTGTGCTCAGCTCATATTGATAGCTCTTGCCCAAATAGGTGCGGACCTCAATTTTAGCTGTGACGGTGTTGCCAGCGGCCTCCTCATTCGTGACGATCTGGATATCGTCCGGACGGATCGTGCCCAGACATTCGCTTTTCCCACAATCCATCTTGGCGGTGAAGAGAGAACCGTCGTTGGCCCGATAGGTATTTGCTTGAGTCCTGCGCAGCTGGATGAAATTTTCAAAGCCGATAAACCGAGCGACAAACTCCGTTTTCGGCCGGGAGTAGATTTCCTCCGGTGTGCCGAACTGTTCGATCACGCCGCCGTTCATGACCGCGACTTTATCCGAAATCGAGAAGCATTCTTCCTGATCGTGAGTGACAAATACCGTCGTGATGCCCAGCTTCTTCTGCAGCCGCTTGATCTCGACGCGCATGTTCAGACGCAGCTTCGCGTCCAGATTGGACAACGGTTCGTCCAATAACAGTAAGCGCGGCTCAATGACCAGCGCCCGGGCCAGTGCGACACGCTGCCGCTGCCCGCCGGAGAGCTGCTTCGGAAAGCGCTGGGCGTACTCCGTCAGATCGCAGACCTCCAGAATTTCCTTGATCTTGCGGTCCATTTCTGCTTTTTCCATCTTTCTCAGCTTTAAGCCGAACGCAACGTTTTCATAGACGCTTAAATGTGGAAACAGCGCGTAGCTCTGGAAGACCAGACCGAAGTTGCGCTTGTGCACCGGTACTTTCGTCATTTCTTCCGTATCGACAAACAGCTGACCGCTGCTGGGAATGATGAATCCGGCGATGACCCGCAGTGTCGTCGTCTTGCCGCAGCCGGAAGGTCCTAACAGGGACACCAGCTCGCCTTCGCCGATCTCTAAATTCAGGCCCTTGAGGATCTGGGTTTTGCCGTCATAGCTGACGTTGATATCGTTTAAGGTTACCTTTGACATGCTTTTCCTCCTACTTCGTCAGGGCCCCGATGCCCAGTGTCTTTTCGACCACAAACATGATCGCGATCGTCGCCGCCATCAGCAGCACGCTGACCGCCGAGACGGTCGGATCATAGAAATATTCGATGTAATTCATCAATGCCGTCGGCAGCGTCCGCACGCCCGGCCCGCTTAAGAACATCGAAACCGGAATGTTGTTGAAGGAATTGATGAACGCCAGCATAAACGCCGCGACAATTCCTGAAGAAATATTCGGCAGCACGACCTTGAAGAACGCCTGCGCCTTGCCGCAGCCCAGCGTCCAGGCCATTTCCTCAATCGAAAAATCAAATTGTTCCAGCGCAGAGCCGACAACCCGGATGACATAAGGCAGCACAACCAGGAAGTGACCGATCAGTAAGCCCTGCATGACCGGCAGCTTCAGCTTCAGAACGATGAACTGATATAACGAATAACCGACGACGATGCCCGGAATGATCGTCGGAGACAAGAAGAAGCTTTTCAGCAGTTTTTTGCCTCTGACGCTGTTGCGGCTGAGCGCATAAGCGGCCGGGACTCCGACCAGCAGCGCGATCAGCGTCGCCACGATCGCCAGCATGAAGCTGAGCTGGAAGCCGCTGAGGAAGGATTTCGTCGCGAAGACGTTGGCAAACCATTTGAAGGTAAAGCCGGAGATCGGAAAACTGATCGTCGACGCCGTGTTGAACGCCGTCACCGCAATGATCGCCAGCGGCAGAAACAGAAAGCCGAACACCAGACAGGCATAGAAGGTCAGAAATTTATTTTTACGCATCAGTTTTCACCCCGCTTATCCAGCCGGCCGGCAATGGCATTAAGTCCCTTCATAACGATCAGCGTCGTCACGATCATCACTAACGCCACCACGCTCGCGCCGGTCCAGTCGTTGAGCGTCATCGCTCGCTGATAGATCAGCGTCGACAGCAGCATGTTTTTCGGGCCGCCTAATAACTGCGGCGTCGTGTACGCCGTCATCGCGCCGGTAAACACCAGCACCGCCCCGGTGATAATGCCCGGAATCGACATCGGCAGAATGACCTTAAAGAATGAAAGCAGCCGGCTGGCGCCCAGACTTTCCGCCGCTTCCATCATATCGTTGTCAATGTTTTCCATGACGCCGACCAGCGTGATGATCATTAGCGGCAGAAACAGATAGATCGTACCAACGAGAACGGAGAATTCGGTGTACAGCATCGACAGCGGCTGATCGACCAGATGCAGCGCGGAAAGAATCTGATTTACGATGCCGTTCTTGCCGAGAATGTTGATCCAGGCAAAGGCCCGGATGACCGAGTTTGTCAGCATCGGAAACAGTGCGACGGACATCAGAATACCGCGCCATTTCTTTGAGACCCGGGAAATAAAATACGCCGTCGGAATCCCCAGAATCATGCAGACCAGCGTGCAGACTAACGCGATCCGCAGCGTCCGGATAAAGATTTTGATGTAATAGGGATCCTGGAAAAAGGCGATGTAGCGGCCTAACGTCACCGCCCCGCCTTCAAACACGGTTGGTAACAGAACCGCCAGAAGCGGAAGGATCAGCACGACCACAAGCAGGATCGTGATCGGCGCGATCAGCAGGATTGTTGACTGTTTTTTCATGAGTTCTCCTTCCTGATTTCAAATAAAAAACTTCTACCGATTCGATAGAAGTCACAGACAGAATTGTCCCTTGAATTCTATCGTAGTCCAATATATAGCCATTGGGTAGAAACTCTTCACGCTGTTCCCTGTGAAGATATACGATAAGACTCAATGATTATAGCATAGAAATGTTTTTTGCAAAGTTGAAAATCAGCTTTCATTTGTATTTTTTCGTTCTTTTCTTAAAAAAAAGCCTTCATAAAGGGGGATTACCGAATTTTTCCTTCCTTTAAACATATGAAATTCCCCAATTCTTTCCATTCTTAATTTTCACTTCTATTCTGTATGTAAGGCAGGCTGAGCCTGCCTTGTCTGTTTATGGATCGATCACCGTCGGGGTTCGTCCGATGCCGACGACTTCCGCCGCAATTCTTCTCCAGGTCTGACAGCCGGCGATACCGTCTGCGCCCAAACCGTTATCGCGCTGATACTGAATCAGCGCTGTGCGGGTCGCGTTGCCGAATTTGCCATCCAGCCAGCGCGTCGAATAGCCCAGGGCATTCAGTGCGTCCTGCAGCACCAGCGTGTAGCAGCCCACCGAACCTTCACGCAGCGTCGGGAATCCCGATGTGCCGCCGCAGGCGCCGCGGGCATAACGGCGGTCGAAGTGAACCCAGGTCGGGGTCATCGACAGGGGTTCGACATAACCCCAGACGCCGAGGTTGTTCGCTGTCCGCCAGATCTGATTACGCTGACTTTGCGACAGCCGCTGGCCGACGTCAAAGGAGACGCCGACGTAATGCTGTGACTGCAGGCCGTGGCCGCCTTCCCAGATCCGCTTAAACGCGTAACCGACCGGAATCGCCGCGCCGTAGGTCCGCCGGGTGGCGTTCCAGGCTTCCATCGCCGTCGTCGTCGTCCAGAAAACCGTGGACCGGCTGGAACCACGGAATTCCCGGACTAATAACGTCCTGCCGTAGGAATACGGCATCGGGTCGTTTTCTGCCCGCCATTCCGTATAAATCTGATTGGTGTCCGGATCATAAACCATAATTTTTGCCATTGATCTCACCTCCTCATTCATGTCTATGCAGGAAAAGAAAAACGGCGTGGATAAACGCCGATCTTGATGAAAGTTTATAGCGTATGAACAGCGGCATTCGAGACAATCAGCTTATTCAGGCATCTAAAAAGGAGAAATCGGCGTCGAATAAGGAAAGTAGTTCTTTCAGTGCAGATTCGGATAGCGAATCTTCCCCTGTCAGCTGCACAAAAATCACACGGTTTTCCCGCCGCAGGAAAAAACAGGTGTCCTGTGTGCCAGGAATCTGCGCCTGCCGGATCTGTCGGATTGCCGCCTGTGGATCCTTCAGGACCTGACTTTCTTCAAACGTCAGCGATGCAAGCCAAGTTTCGTCAAGTTCCTCCGGCAGCCGCAGACAGCTGGTTTTACAACGTGTCTGCGCATTTCGCTGGCCTTTCAGATAGCCGCGCAGATCCTGCTTCATCAAATTCATAAGCTGCAAAGGCCGTGCCGACTCGATCAGCGATACGCTTGCCTTCAAAAGACTGCCTGCGTCCTCACAGCGCAGCTGTACCGTGTAATTGAGTTCCCCCAGAGCATCGCGATGCGCATCCTGACCGCTGGCTGTGAAATGATCGCAGCCGAAAGGTTTCAGCGACAACAAGACCGGCGATACTCTTTCCTGGTGTTTGAAATATAGAAAAGCGCCCAGGGCAACGACAAGTACACTCAGCAGACACCGGTTTCGCCATTTCCGATGTTTTCGGCTGCGCTCCCATGCGTATTTCAATTCATCCCCCAGCGACGTTGAATTTTCATTTTTGACCATCTTCAGTTTCCTCCAAGCTGAACAGCCTTAAGCTTACCTTGGGAATATCTTGTTTTCTCCTTGTATATTTCAATTTTTTACTTGAAAAGTCTAATCTTCGCAGCGGAAAAAGAAATTCATATTGTTTTATTGTTCTATGATAAACGATAGATCCGCATTAAGAAAGGTCCGCAATTCTTCAACACCTTCCTTTGTCAGTAATTCCTCTGAACTCATCGTGATCGCCGCTGCCCGGCCGTCTCTGCACAGAATGAAGAACAACGCTTCTGTACCTTCCGGCTGAAAGGCTTCAATTTGTGTCTTGAGTTGCTGTAACGGCTGATGTAGCCCCGCTTCTGTCAAGCTCATCGCAGCCACTTGTTCTTGCGTTACCTTGTTTGGCATCACGTCTTCCGCATGTCCGCGCACTACATTCTCGAAATAAGTACTCAATTCCGATCGAATTCGTTGATCCAGCCAATCGGTTTCGTCAGAACGGAACAGCGAAGCACGCAGAGTCATTCCCACTTTTCCATATTTCTTACAGTTCATTTCGATTTGATAACGCTGATTGCCCGCTTGTGCGCTGGCTGTCTTCCTTGTAATTTCATAGGTTTCGCAGCCAAACGGCTTCATCGAGATCAGCGCCGTTTCCGCAACTTGTTGATTGCGCGCAAACAGCCAGGAACAGCAGCCCAGACCGATAAGAAAATATATTTTCCAACACACCTGCTTGTTCGCTGTTTTCATAATACGTCTTATTTCATTCATATCTTCTTTAAACATAAATTATCCCTTTCAACCAGCCTCTATGTTTCCATTGTAATCTTTTTTACGGCTTTTGCCTATCAACTTCACTTGTTTATAAAGACAAAAAAACACGGAACTTCCCAGGAAATCCCGTGTGATACAGCTTATCGTTTTGATCCCGCTTGAAACTGGAAGCAGGAAACCTGACGGCCGTTGATGATCGACGGCTGCGGTTTGGCTTTGGCACATTCCTCGGTCGCGTATGGACAGCGGGTGCGGAAAGCGCAGCCTGACGGCGGATCCAGCGGACTCGGCAGCTCGCCCTGCAGAACGATCCGCTTCTTGGACTTGCCGATTTCCGGATCCGGAATCGGAACAGCCGATAACAGCGCTTTGGTGTAAGGATGCATCGGGTTGTGATACAAATCGCTGCTTTCGCCGATCTCCACCATGTTGCCCAGATACATGACGCCGATTCGGTCAGAAATATGCTTGACCATGCTCAGATCATGAGCCACAAACAGATAGGAAATGCCCAATTCCTTCTGAATGTTCTTCAACAGATTGATAATCTGTGCCTGAATGGAAACGTCCAGTGCGGAAATTGGTTCGTCGCAGATGATGAAATCCGGATTCAGCGCCAACGTTCTGGCGATCGAAATGCGCTGCCGCTGGCCGCCGGAGAATTCATGCGGATAGCGGCGAATATGGTCCGGTTTCAATCCGACGATTTTCAACAGCTCCACGACCCGGTCTTCACGTTCTTTTGAACTGTTGTAAATATTGTGGATATCCATCGGTTCCCGGATGATTTCGCCAACGGTCATTCGCGGGTTCAGCGATGCATACGGATCCTGGAAAATCATCTGAACCGATTTCCGGAATTCTTTTAACTCCTTGCCTTTCAGCTTGGTGATATCCTGCCCTTTGTATTCAATCGTGCCGGCTGTCGGTTCGTATAATTTCACGATCGTGCGGCCCAGCGTGGATTTTCCACAGCCGGATTCACCGACTAATCCAAAGGTTTCGCCTTTATGAATTTCAAAGCTGACGCCGTCGACAGCCTTGACAATCTGCTTCTTCGAAAACATGCCCTTGGTGACGTCGAAATGGGTCTTCAGGTCGGTAACTTTTAAAATGACTTCGCTGTTCATTTTTTACCCTCCCTTTTCTTCAATTCATTAAGCCAGCAGGCGCATTCGTGCGTTTTGGAGAAAGCCGTGGCGGAAGGCATCTGTTCCTTACAGATCCGCATGGCCTTTTCACAGCGGTCGACAAACGGACAACCCTTCGGCGGATTTAATAAATCCGGCGGAGAGCCCGGGATCGGCTGAAGATCTTTGTCGTCGTCCTCCGGATTGTTGATGCAGTTCAACAGCCCCTGAGTATAAGGATGCTTCGGTTCATAGAAAATTTCTTTGTCCGTGCCGATTTCAACTATCTTGCCGCCGTACATAATCGCGATCCGGTTGCACAAACTGGCGACAACGCCCAGATCGTGGGTAATCATAATGACGGAGGAACCAAGCTTTTCTTTCATATCCTGGATCAGTTCCAGCACCTGCGCCTGGATTGTTACGTCCAGCGCAGTTGTCGGTTCGTCCGCAATGATCAGCTTTGGATTGCAGGCCAGCGCCATCGCAATGATAATCCGCTGCCGCATGCCGCCGGAAAACTCGTAAGGGTATTGATTCATCCGCTTTTCCGGAGAAGGTATGCCAACCTGACGCATCAGCTCAATCGCTTTCTGTTCGCATTCTTTCTTCGACATCTTCGTATGATTCTGCAGCGGTTCGATCAGCTGTGTGCCGATTTTCAAAACCGGATTCAAAAACGTCATCGGATCCTGGAAAATCATCGCCATGTCGTTGCCGCGGATATGCTGCATCGTCTTTTCATATTCCGTATGATTCTTAAATGCGGATTCATGGATTTTCCTGCCGTCAAACAAAATATCTTCCGCAGTGATCTTACCGTTATCCGCCAATAAACCCATGACGGAATACATCGTCTGGCTCTTGCCGGAACCGGATTCGCCGACGATGCCGAGCACTTCCTGCGGATAAACGCAGAACGAGACGTCGCGGACCGCGTGCACCGTGCCCTGATCGGTGGAGAAATCCACGGTCAGATGATCAACTTTCAACAGTTCATTCATGGTTTTCTCCTCCTTATCTCTTCTTCGGGTCCAGCGCTTCGCCGAAACCATCGCCAATGAAGTTCAGCGACAACATCGTCAGACAGATCGCCGCGACCGGCCAGATAATCTGAATTGGATAGCTCTGCACCAGACCGCGGGCTTCCGAAGCCAAAGTGCCCCAGCTTGCCTGCGGCGCGCTGATGCCGATGCCGATGAAGCTCAGGAACGCTTCGGTAAAGATCGCGTTCGGCACCATTAAGGTTGCGGAAACGATGATCGGTCCCATACAGTTGATAATCAGATGTTTAAACAGGATCCTTTTCTTACTGGCGCCGATGACAAACGCCGCCATCGAGAATTCCTGCTGCTTCAGTGTCTGGATCTGCGAGCGGACCTGCCGGGCCATGCCGACCCAGGAGGAAATGGAAATGCCTAACAAGACCGAAAACATATTCGATCCGAAAATCATCATGATCAGGATGACGTACAGCATCGACGGAATCGCATAGATGCAGTCGACGATCCGCATCATGACCATATCAACCTTGCCGCCGACAAAGCCGCTGATCCCGCCGTAAATAACGCCGATGATCAGATTCAGAAACGCGGCGACAAACCCGATCGTCAGGGAAATCCGCGCGCCGTACATAACGCGCACCATGATATCGCGGCCCAGCTTGTCCGTGCCCATCAGATGCACCATATTCGGCAAAGCATTGCGGTTGGCCAGATCCTGACCGTCATAGGTAAACGGAGAAACCATCGGAATGATGATCGCCGCCAGAGTGATTAAAATCAAAAAGATCAATCCGAACAGAGCCAGCTTATTCTTTTTGAAACGCCGCCAGGCATCCTGGAGATAAGTTTTGCTTTCAATGGCAATAAATTCGTTGTTTTTTTCGCTGCTGTCCAGCGGTTCAAACAGACTGTCATCCAGCACGAGTTCTTTTTCTTCCATCGCTAGCTCCCTTCTAGCTGTCCAGCTTGATCCGCGGATCAACGACAGCGTTCAAAATATCGGTGATGATGTTGGCGATGATGATAAAAGCGCCGAAGAAAATCGTCAGGCCCATAATCATCGTATAGTCACGGTTGGAAATACTTGTCACGTATTCCGCACCGATCCCCGGTACCGAAAACAGACTTTCAATAACGAACGAGCCTGTCATCAGCGTGGCGATCAGCGGTCCGGCATAAGTGATGACTGGAATCATCGCGTTTTTCAAACCATGTTTCACAATGACCTTCAGCTGAGAGGAACCCTTGGACCGGGCTAAAACCATATAATCCTGACGCATGACTTCCATCATGCTGGAACGGGTCAGTCGGGCGATCATCGCGATCGGCGAAAGCGCCAGAGATACTGCCGGCAGCACATAGTGCTTCCAGCTTGACAAGCCGACGATCGGGAACATGTGCAGCCAGACCCCGAACACAATCATCAACAACAGCGCCAACAGGAATCCCGGAATACTGACGCCGGCAGTCGCGATTGCAATGACGAGGTTGTCGACCCATTTATGTTTGGTAAAGGCTGCGATCGTGCCCAGCGTAATGCCGACCACCATCGCGATCACAAACGAGACAAAGCCCAGCTTCGCCGTGACCGGCATGCCAATCGCAATAATTTCGTTAACGCTGCGGCCTTTACGGAAGGTCGACACGCCGAAATCTCCCTGGACAGCGCTTTTCATATAAATGACATACTGTTCCAGAACCGGTTTGTCCAGATTGTACTTCGCCATCAGCTTTTCCTGAACGGAAGCCGGAATTTTCGTGTTTTCACCAGCAAACGGAGAACCCGGTATAATCTTCATCAAAAAAAAGGTTACGGTCGCCAGAATGAACAACGTCAAAATTCCGACGCCAATCCGTTTTAATACATACTTAAACATTAAAATGCCCCCTTTCCTGCAAAAACTGTCGATTCAAGCATGACCGGACAGACTGAATCCAAAGTTTTTGTAATGGTTTTATTCTATCTTCTTTTAGGCTTCTTGTCAATTTGTTTCACAATGTTTTCTGAAACATTTTCCATTGTTTTTTTACATCTTTTCTTTTCCCCCGACAGGGGAAGAGGTCTGGACAGCCAGACCTCTGAAGAGTCGTTACTTTTCGATCGTGCAATAGCCGTAGAATGGCGTTGCTCCGACATGCGTCGTGTTTTTAACGTAGGTTTTCTTTAACATCGGATCGCCGTAATTGAACAGCGGAATGAGGTAAACCTGTTCCTGAACCAGATAATGTTCGATATCATGGAGCGCTTCCATATATTCTGTATAATCGACAATGTAGGTAGCGGCGTCCATCATCTTGTCATATTCCGGATCATCCACCGCCGGTGTCTGCTGCTGCGTCGTTGTCCACAACGTCAGAAACTGAGATGGATCGTCACTGGCTGTATAACCATAACGGGCAATTTCAAAGTCGCCGTTGAAGATCTGATTGTAATAAACGCCGGATTCAACAACTTCCAAATCACATTCAACGCCGATCGCTTTCCACATTCCCTGCAGAACGGCCGCAACGTCAGCATGCAGCGTCGTCTGGGAATACTTATAAGTAATCTTCAGCGGATTTGTTTCGTCATAACCTGCTTCTTTCAGCAGTCTCCTGGCTTCTTCCGGGTCGTATTGCAGGAATTTTTCTTTCTCGTCGCTTTCCGTACGGAAATCCTTTTCAGCCCCTTTCAAACCGTTTGGCACATAGCCGTCTAACGGAACGTAATAGGAAGGGTCGCCAACCGCGGTAACCATCGCTTCTTTATCAATCGCTAAAGCCAGTGCGCGGCGGACACGGACATCTTTCATCCATTCCGGGCCTGTCGGACCGCTGTTGATAACCAGGAAATAGTTGGACGGACTTTCAACTTTCCACAATTCTTCTTTATTTTCGTAAGTTAACGGCAAAGAAGAATTGACGCGCAGCGCGATGTCGATATCATTGTTCTTAAACGCCAGCGCCTGAGCATCCATATCTGTCATGACCTGGAATGTAATCTTATCCAGCGTGATCTCATCAGCACGGTAATAGTTTTCATTCTTTGTAACGACAATCTTGTCGTTTTCATTGCATTCTTCCAGAATGTACGGACCGACGCTCGGATAGCCCGGCGCGAAGGACCAGGTGGAATCATGCTGCGGCGCGAAATCAGCGCGGACCGGCATAAAGGCATATGAGTTCAGCAGGGCTTTGAAGAAAGCGCATGGTTTAGTCAGCTGGAATACCAGCGTCGTATCGTCAACGGCCTGAACCCCCGGAATCTGCAAGGTTTCCGCATCCTGAGTATCGTCGCTTTCATAAGCGGCGGCACCGTCCAGATAAGTGACCAGATTGTAAATCGACCAGGCGTTTTCAGCGCCATAGGTCAGCGCGCGGACAATTCCATAACGGAAATGCTCGGCGGTTAATGGAACCCCGTCGCTCCATTGAATACCTTCTTTCAATTTAACGGTGTAGGTCAGACCATCTTCGCTGATATCACAGCTTTCCGCTAAATCCTCAATCAGGTTATTGTCCTCGTCCTTGGTGAACAAAGTACTGTAAGTATGCTGCATAACATACCCGTTGATGAGTTCGGAATTCAACGCCGGATCCAACGTTGTAAACTGCGCGCCGACCGCTACGGTCAGCTCGTTGGTTTCTGCCGGATCGTTGGTCGGCGTCTGACCGGAACCTGCGGTTCCCTCTTCCTTTGTACTGCAGCCCGCAAGCAGAAGCATACAGGAACAAACTAAGGCTATCCACTTTCTCATATAGAATCCCCCATTCTCTTTCTGGATTGTTTTTAATTTTACACCCGTGAGAATAAATGCCAACACTTTCATGAAATATTTTGTGAATTTTCATGAAAATATTTTCAATCATTTTTCAAAGACTTGGGAGAGGTTCCGTTTTCTTTTCCGATTCTGACTGACCTTATACGAAAAACTGAACTTCAAGGATGCGATTTTAGATCAGACGCTTATCCTGTCCTGCAATACTACCTTCAGTTTCAGCCGCAGGTTGACAACGGTTAAAAAGAAGAAGGATGGAGCTCTCCATCCTCGCTTCTTTTTGGATTACTCAGCCGCAGCTTCGACAGTTACGCTGCCGAAATACGGATTCAATCCCCACATCTGAACGCCCTTGACGTTTGTTTTTAACAGACACGGAGTGTTGTAGTTAAACAGCGGAATAACGTAAACCATTTCCTGAACCAGATAATGCTCAGCGGCATGCAGGGCATTCATGTATTCCGTGTGATCGACCAGATAGCCCGCTTCATCGACCAGCTTGTCATACGTCGGATCGTCAACGGCCGCAACGACCTGCTGACCAGTTGTCCACAAACTCAGATACTGCGACGGATCATCGCCCGCGCTGTAGCCATAACGGCAGATCTCAAAGTCGCCGTTATCAATCTGATCATAGAAGACGCCGGATTCAACAACGGTCAGTTCGCAATCAATGCCCACGTTCTGCCACATCTGCTGCAGAATCTGCGCAACATCGGCATGCAGCTGGGTTTGCGAATATTTGTAGGTTAACTTCAGCGGATTGCTTTCATCATAACCAGCTTTGGCTAACAGGGCTTTCGCTTCTTCCGGATCATATTCCAGATATTTTTCCTTTGCGTCTTCTTCCAGACGGAAATCTCCTTCTGCTCCGGCTAAGCCTTCCGGAATATAGCCGTTAAGAACTTTGTAATATTCAGAACTGCCGACAGCGCTGACCAGCGCGTCTTTATCAATCGCCAGGGCTAATGCGCGGCGAACATCGACATTCTGCATTGTTTCCGGACCGGTAGAGCCGGAATTGATCGCCAGGAAGTAGTTGGAAACATCTGGTTTATTCCAGATTTCGCCCGGATTGGAATAAGTTTCTGCCAATGTCGGAGTGATAGAAAGGGCAATATCAATCTCATTGTTCTTGAACGCCAGCGCCTGCGCGTCGGTATCGCTCATGACCAGGAATGTGATCTGCGGCATCGTTACGGAATCCGCATCGTAGTATTTATCGTTTTTCACAACGATTGCTTTTTCATTTTCATTGCATTCTTTCAAAACATAAGCGCCGACAGATGGATAACCCGGTTTCAATGCCCATAAGGAGTCATGCTGGGTTGCAAAATCAGCGCGCAGCGGCTTCCACACGTTATTGGTCAGCATCTGCGGGAACCAGGCGCACGGTTTCTTCAAGTTCAGAACCAGCGTCTGATCATCCGGCGTTTCAATGCCTTCGATCGTGTCGTTTTCCGGATCAAAGGTGTCGTCGGCCAGAATTTCTTCCGCGCCTTTTAAATAAGAGCTCGGGTAGTAGACTGCCCATGAATTCTCCGCTCCGTAAGTCAGATTGCGCAGAATGGCATATTCAAAATCTTTTGACGACAGCGGCTGATCGTCGCTCCAGACAACGCCTTCCTTTAATTTGAAGGTGTACGTCAGACCGTCGTCGGAAACGGTATAACTGTCGCACAAATCGTTGACGATGTTGTTTTCCTCATCTTGACGGAACAGACCTGCCGTCGTATGACGCAGAACGTAGTTGTTGACTGTTTCAGTACTCAAACCTGGGTCCAAGGTCGTAATCTGGCCGCCGATTGCAACTTTCAGATTCTCCGGATCGGCGCCTGTGCTTGTCGTTGCCGAACCGCCGCCATTGCCGCTGGAGCATGCGCTGACCAGCATCAGCATAGCCGCACAGAGAATAATTCCTAGCTTCTTCATTTACTTTCCCTTCCTTTTCTGGTTTAACCGCGGAGTTGATCTCCGCTGGAGCAGGGTATGCTGATAACTGCCGCAATAGACTGAATCTGTGATCATAAAAAAATCGTTTCCAGATGTCTAGAAACGATTGATCGCGGTACCATTCTAGTTGCCGGCTTCAACAGCCAACCCCCTCAATCCTTAACGCGGAAACACGTGAATTCCTATTTTATTCAGAATTCCATCTCCCAGATGCGCTTCATCATGCGTTAGCCGCGAACCTTCCACCCTCGTTCGCTCGCTTTCGGCCACATTCATGACTACTCTTCTGTTCATTGATTTTGATTAATCTCAGTTTACAGCGCAGAGAACGGGTTGTCAAGCAAAAAACAAAACATTTTCATTTTCTGTAAACTTTTTCATTTTTATTCATAATGAATAGACAGATATCAACGACAACGGATTTCTGCCTTTTTATTCCGAGTTTTACCATTTTGAAACATTGCTGATCCCATCTCCGCTTTTACTTCTTACCCTGATTTTTCCTGCTTAGGAAGAAAAAAGTATGAAATATTTTTTCATAAATTGTAAATTCCCAAAACCATTTCATTTCCGTAATCTTGTTTCCTCATTCTTTTATTCAGACAAGACGATTGAGATCTCCTTTTCATTTTATTCCAGCGGCTCAGTTAAATGCAAAACCGCAATCAGATTGTATCTTTTTCTCAGCGCCCCGTGCGGATTTTTCACTGGTATCCAGGCAGGGTGTTTCCCCGCTTTAAACGGCAGAACTGTTAAAATCCGCTGAGTTTCTGAATCTTCTTTTTGTTCTCAAGATTATTTTGGAACTTCTTGTCGAAGCCGGAATACACTGATACTGAACAAGGGAGGATTAGCCTATGGAACAACTCAACATTAAAGTGCATCAGCGAAAGGAAAGAACACAGCCGCGGATTCTATTCGACGACAACGGCTGGGATACGCCGGAAGATCAGATCCAGGCAGAAAACGAAGTCGTATATCATTGTTGCGAAGACGACTGCGACGATGGCTGCCGATGCGACAATGGCAACTGCGGAGGGAATCAGGGCTGCGGCTGCGGAAATCAGGGTTGCGGCTGCGGCTGCGGATGTGATTGTGATAAGGGATGCGGCGACGATGATAACGGCGGTGGGAATGATTGTGATTGCGATTGTGACTGTGATTGCGACTGTGATTGTGGTAATGACTGCGATTGTGGTAATGACTGCGATTGCGGTAACGACTGTGATTGTGGCGACGGCGGAGATTCCTGCCCGGATGATTGTGATTCCACCTGCCGTCCAAGAACGATTATCTTTCAAAAACGCAAAGAGTGTATGGAACGGACACAGCCGACCGGATGTAATGACGAAACCGGATCATATCGCAAATGTTCCGTCACCATTAAAATTATTAAACGCTATTAAAAGCGAGCTGGGCTCGCTTTTAATTCGTTCTGTTTCAAAATCGGGTACATGCTTCATTGTTCTTCAGGCAGCGATCTTTCCGCCTCCGCTCCATTCAGATTAGCAGCGGCCAGCGCAGTTTTTCCCGCCAGCTGAGCAAACCAGTCGAGATACGGCCGCCACAACGGCGTATCAAATGTCTGCGCATCCTGCGGATTCGCAAATTTAATTCGATACTGATCTTTCATCCAGCTGTCAATAACCGCGGCTCGCAGCATTTTAAACGAAAATTCATTGACCGCCATTTTCTCACCCTGCAGCGTATAAATCAAATCGTCTGGTTCCTTCAGTGGATCGGTATACCATCGCCGGCCGGCTTCCAGAATCTGATCGTCTGCGTCCAGCTTCTCGAAAACGGGTTCGTCGTTGATCCAGCCTTCATACTGGCTTGCCCACATCATCGGCAATACCAGACTGTCGCCCTGTCTTTCAAACGGAATTTCGTAATGTGCGCCCACTGCGTATTTTTCGCGTACCGGCTCTGCGCCCTGATCAAAAATTGCCTTTGCTTTCGCATTGATCAGCGTGGTATCAGCTTTGCAGGCCCAGTTTACAACCGCGGCGCATTCATTGACATAATGATATTGAATCCCCGCTTCGATCCCTTCCCCCGCAAAATAGTCTGACTGGGGCAAAGGACTGATCAATGTCAACGTTTCCGCGTAATTCTTCTGTTCCTCCTTCTGATTTATGGTGAACATGACCGCTCCGTTAAACTCAAGCTGTTCTTCCCCGGTTTGTTGAAACTGACGGGATATTGTGCCGATGTTAACACGAAGTTCATTATCGTCCGGGTCTTTGTCCAGTTCATAATCAACCCGGGCCCGCATGATCGCCGTTTCATCGTTCAGCGTAAACGGAATTCTGATCGTCTGTTCCGGCAGCGCCGGCAGCTGTTGTTCAAAAATCACCTCATCCTGCAGCCAGACGGTCACCGTCTGCTGCTTTTGGGGATTGCAGCCATCGCAAAGAGCATGCAGCATTGCGTATTCAGTTTCATCTGGATGCGCTGCGGGAACAAACAACTGACCGGCCGCCGAGTCGCCTTCGTTAAGCTGAAAGTAACCGGAAATGGAGGTTCCCTCATTGCCTGCCCGATCGACGAGTTCCACGACAATTTTGCATTTTCCCGCCATTGTCAGTTCGATTGTCTGCGGAGTATCGTGATCAAACCAGGACGAAGTTTTAATATAGGATTGACCTTCGTCATAGGTGAGGCGGTAACGCCAGCGCTTAACACCGCTCAAATCGTCCTGCGGCGTAATCAAAACAGCTATTTTATCTTCCTCGGTTTCAGCTTCTGGCGGATCAAACAAGGCCCATGGGGATTGCTTGTCAATATTGCCGACCGGAATAGCGACCGTCGTACTATTTCCCGCATGATCTTTCGAAGATACGGAATAAGTACCATTTTCACTGACGGTAAACTGAGCGGCAGGCCCATCTCCAGTTTTCTGCGGAACGCTCAGGTGCTTCACTCCGCTCAGCTCGTCCTTCGCCTGAACCTGAACCAAAACATCTGTATTCGTCCAGTCCTGCGGCGTCAGCGTCCAGCTGATCGCAGGGCCGTGCAGATCCGCGCGCCATTCCAATTCTGCCAGCCCGGCGCAGTTATCCGCATAATCGCAGGCGGTCAGCGTCAGCGTCTGACGTCCTTCTTTGTCGTTGGCCAACGGCGTCGACCAGATTTCGTCCTGCTCAGTCAATGCAATTTCACCTTGCGAAGTTGCGGCTTGTACCGTTTGAACACCGCTGTTAAACTCCGCGGGCCGATCTTCGACTTTACCGGTATGGACTGTAAGTCGGGCCGTTCCATTAACCCAGTTTGAATATACCTGATCCCCATCCGCAAGAATCGTTCCCGCTTCGTCTTCAATCCAGCTGCGCTCACTCTGGGGCGGCAGGCGATCAATTTTGTACAGATCCGAAAGGGTTACACTGCGGTTGCCCGCAAAGTCTTCAACTTCCACTTTGATCCTGTTCAGACCATTTTCTCCCAGCGTCAGCGTCGCTGGCTGCGCCTGCAGCCATTCGCTGCAGCGACCGTAATGCAGACCGCCGTCAACGGATAAAGCCCAGCGCCAGCGTTTTACGCCGGAATGTTCATCATAAGGGGAAACCTCAACCGCCACCGGCTGGTTATGCCACGTTTCATCACCCTGGGGATCCAAGTGTGCGGATGGCGCGGTATTGTCAATCAGAAAAACGTTTGACGTCACAGTCGCCCTGTTTCCAGCTTCATCCTGTAACTGCGCTTCGATCTGCCACTGGCCGGACTGATCCAGCGAATAGAAAAACGCAGAACCATCCCCGTTTCCCAAATCCTGCCGCTGTTGGGTAAGAACATTCAGCAGCGTGTACCGGGCATCCGCAATCCAGTGTTCTTGCGGATCATACAGATTTTTATAGGTAACGACGGTGACATCGTATGAATTCAGCCGGGCATTGGTACTGTGTCCTTCATACTTGTAACACGGCGTGCTGCGGCTGCCGGTTGTATGCTGACACCAGCCGGCGTCATCGCTCGACCAGATCTGATGCGGCAAATTTCCCTGCTGAGCCCAATATACCGGATTCGCTGCATACTGAACGCCCCAGCCCGGACTGGTTTCAATCCAGGGCCAGGCTTTTCCTTTTGAGCCGTATGAGTAATAGCGGTAACGAAAACCGCCGCCCTGTTCTTCAGTATACCAGCCACTGATCTGGCTGGAGTAGCTGTCGAGCCCTTTTACGACCTCCGGATTGGCGTAGGCTGGAATGGATCCCCCGCGGCCATAGTCGTAGAAATCAGATTGATTCTGAATTTCCGCTTCCTGCCGTGCGAACAATGAGGTCGACGGAGTAAAAATACCGGCACTCTCTTTTTTCCATATCCCCTGTGTACCATCAGGCTCGAAAGTTCCGCCGTCCAGACAAACCGTGACCTGACGAATATCTGTATTTTCAATTTTTTCCGGCGTCCAGCGAACATGTTCCTGCACGGCGTAATCCGGAATCTGAAAATAGTTTAACTCATAGTGACACTGCGGCCCGCTGTCGTTAAACATGACATAAAGATTGCTTACCTCGCGGTCTTCCAGATTTAAGGCAATCCGCTTCTCTTTCGTACTCAGCACCTCTTCGCCAGCCGTCAGCTCCGCCCGGCCGTCAACCCAGTTCATTTCTGCGTTGATCCAGACTGTCTTTTCCATGACTTCGCCCCTACCGTTCCATCCCTGAACCTCAAGCTGCAAGTCGCCGATCTTTATTGGCCGCCCGAAATGGGCTGAGATAAAATTGGGATCGTCCGGATTTTCATTTCCGCTGACAGTCAGCGTTTTTAATCCGGCCAGCACTTCCCAGCTTGTTCGCTTGGGATAGGAAAAAGTCCCCAGCGCGTTAAACTGCGCCGTAATTTGTTGGGAATTGATCGTCATCTGTTGATCGGCAGTAAATTCGCTGTCCCAGAAATCCTGATGGGCGACCCAATCCTTTACGGAATAAAATAACATGACTGTACAATCCGCCCGGATGGCTGCCATACTTAAAACCAGATTGATCAGCATCAGCAAGCACAAACATCTCCGCGTTTTCAATAGATCACCCGCTTCGTTGTTTTTGACGCCTTCAGCTCGGTTTTCAAACCGATCAGGGCGATTTCAATCTGAAGCTTCCCCGTTACTTTGTAGGTACACCGCTCATTCTGCGGCTGTCTTTCCGTTTCCACCGTCACTTCCGGAACCCGCTGCTTCCAAACTTCAATTTCCTGTTTGGCCGGTTCTGTCAGACCCTCGTGGACTTCAATGATTTCCACCATTGAGCTTGTCAGCTCATTGATTGTTTTATAGCCGACGGCAAAAGCCAGCATCTGCGGAATTAACAGCACGCAGAATGTGAACACAAATAAGCCGCCGAAAATTTCCACGCCCTTACCCATATTTCTCCTCCTTTTTGTTTAGAAAAACCGGATCGAAGCGATCATATTCAAAATCACAAAGCCCAGCCACAGAAACAGAACGTAAGGAATCATATTCTGTTTTTCAATCCGGCGCTGCAGCTCAATGCGGCGTGCGCCCTGGATCTTTTCATTCGCGATTTTAGAAAACGCCGTTAAGATCAGCTCACGATTCTCGGAAGTGATCGACAGACTGAACAACGTCCGCATAATCCGTCCGATATCGTCAATTTGAGAAAACCGCTGGGCAAATTTCAAATAGGGCTTCAGATCAGATCCCTGGGTATGGATTTCCCGCGCCAAAACCCGCAGATCTTCCTGAAAGATCGCCGGCGCTTCACGGATTGATTTTTCAATCGCGTTGGGCACCGGATTGTTTTGAATCAGGATCGCCAGATGATTCAAATAGTAAGGAAATTCTTTTTTAGCCTGTCCCAGCAGTTGGATATAGATCATCTTTAACCGCAGGCGATCGCCAAGGTAGACGGCGGCGGCCGCCAGAACGGCGCAGATCAGTGAAAATGTATCCAGCGCGCCTTTCTTGATCGCCAGCATGAACAATCCGGCGGCAAACGCGTACAATATCCGTTTAAGCATGCGGGCGCGCGGTTGTCCCTTTCCTGTTTTTTCACAATAAAATGCGTAGTCGGATTCCATCCAGCGGTCTAATAGCGCCGCTGTTTCCGCAGCGAACGGACCCGCTTGATAGCCCCACAGGCCCCACAAGCTCAGGGCACTCAGCTGCATCAGTGCCAACATCAATCCCATAAACTCACCTCTATTCCAGCTTGTCGTTGCGGCTGCACCAGAATTCATACAGAAACAGCGTCGCAGCGTTCAGCAGGTAAAACAGAAAAATGCAGAAGCGAAAGGACTCCGTCGCCAGATTGACATACATGGAGGAATGAAACATCTTTTTCATGACCAGCGCCGCCAGCAGATTCAAAATCATCATAAAGTAAAATACCGAACGTCCGGCAGCTTTCTTCTGCCGGTAATCGTTGATCAGCAGTTCACTTTCCTCGGTGTTGTCAAACAGATAATCGACAAGCTGTTCGTTGCGTCCGCCTTCGATCTTTTTGCCTTTTAACAATAAATGAAGATTACGGACCTGCGAATATTCGTACTTCTTTTCCAAATCATCCAGCGCCTGGGCAAAATCCGAATTGGCTTCGATCTGCCGCACGCAAAGCTCAAGATCCTTTTTTAACGGCGCTTCCACCAACGCCGCGCAGTCTTTCAGAATCCGCAGACTGTTTTTATCTTCCCGGATGTAAAGAATCGCGGTCGATACATACGTCAACATTTCCTTTTCTTCTTTTTCCTGGGCTAAACGCTTCAGATTCATATAGAAAAATGAAGGCAGAAAGAAGATCGCCAGGGACGCGATGATCGCCGAATAGACCCAGTGCTCTGTCGTGGCGTAGCAGAGCAAGCCGCACAGAGTTCCTAAAATTGCCGCCTGACTTGCATATTGACCAGCCGGATAATGTCCGCCCAGGATTTCAATCCGGCGGATTAATCCAAAATAGGAAATATCGTTCAGCTTCCGCATCACCCGGCTGTCCAAAACAGCCTGCCAGTCATGGCAGTCCAGTTTGAATGCGAGGGCACTGTAACAAAAGCCCAGCGTCAGAAACAGAATTTTCATTCCGCGCATGATTTCTTCTCCCTGCTTTCCGTCATTCCCAGACGGCGCTGCAATTCGGGTGAACAGCGGTTCAGCCGGCCGGTGCGGGCCCGGTAGAGAACATGCTGGGTACATTGCCGGGTTTTCGGGTCATAGAGATACTCGATGATTTCGTCGACGCTGCGGACAATTCCGTCCTTACCCGTTTCCTTTTTCAGATGAACGACCAGATCGACCAGGGAATACACGCGCATTTCAAGCGAGCTCATCGACTCCGCGTCGTTTTTCATCATCTGCTTGATGCGGGTGGTAACGGTATCCGCTCCGCGGGTATGCATCGTTGTCAGCACGGTATGTCCGGTCGACATCGCGTCCAGCAAATCGTCGACTTCTTTTCCGCGGGCTTCCTGAAGCAGAATCCAGTTGACGTTCTGACGCAGCGCCATCGCGATGATCGCTGAATAATCAAAGCCCGGACGCACCCGGAACGCGCTGCATGAAGCTTCAGGATGGATTTCCTTAATATTGAATTCCAGCGAATCTTCAATCGTCACAATTCTCTGATCGACGGGAATATAGGTCGCCAGAAATTTTAAGAATTCAGTTTTGCCGCTGCCGGTTTCACCGACAAAAATGATGTTGCACCGATAGCGGATACAGCGGATCAGAAACTGCAGTGCCGAACGGGTGATAAAGCCGCTTTCCACTAAATAGTCCTCGCTCAGAATACTGGCGCGGGATACCTTGCGCAGCGCCAACGTCACGCCGCTGACCGAAAGTTCCTCATGAATCGCGCTGACGCGCAAATCGAGATCGGCGTCATGAATATCGCCTTCCAGACAGGGGCTGCCGGGGTTGAATTCTTTTTCCATCTTATTGGCAACCTGATTGGCAATGCGGTTGATCTCCGTTTCCTGAATCGATCGGTCCATCAGACGGTAATGCCCATGATGATTGGAAGTCACCCAGATTTCGTTGTGATTCAGACAGTTGATATCGCGGATATCTTCCTGAATTAGAAGATCGCTGAGCACACCGAAGTCAATTTTGTCAAAGATCCGCGCATCATTCATCCTCCCTCACCTCTTTGACCAGACTGACGTCAATCGTTTTCTGATAAAGCAGTTCACGCATTTTCGCAATGTCATAGAAATCCTCAGCCTGACTTTCCGGATTCAGCGATCCATAGGTTACCATCGGCAGCACCGTGCCGAAAAACTTTGCCCGCTGGACCAGATCCGCGTCTTCGTACGAGAGGGCGACAACGATGACGCTGGTGGCCTTATCCGACTGGGCGTCGATATTCTTACCTGTACTGTCGCGAACCGCGATCACCCGCGCCTGCGATACCAGCTGCCCATACAGCACGCGTTTTTCCGATTCGTCTGCCTGTGTCGCGTAGCCCTGAAAATAAAGATCAATCTGATGTCCCGGCAGGATGGAATTGGCGTAAGATGTCTTGATGTCCGCGTCGATCGTCACCGCCGCTTCATTCTCCAGCAGCGGAAACGCCGACACATCATGAAGCTCATCTTTCGCTATCAACAGTTCTTCATAGAACAAGGCGCCTTCCGCAACCGAATTATAGGTGTCGACTGCCTGACCGATTAATAGTTCCGGATCTTTTTCAACGCCTTCCAGCACTACCGGCCGCGGAACCTCGATCAACTGAATGTCCTCCCGTTGAATCACCGTGCCGGATTTCAGATATCGCGCCGCTACGGGAACCAGAATCGGATCAATGGCCGCCTGTACGGTCGTTTCATACACTTTATAACCGCATAAGCCCACCGCCAACGTCAGAATCAGCGTTAAAAGCAGCCGGTAGCGCTGAAGAAAAGAAGGGGAAAGCTTTATTTTTTTCATTCTGTCTCCTCGTTTCTTTCAACGATCACCACGTTGTCATATTGCGAATCCATCTGTGCGCTCATCGCTGCTTTCCCCGATTCCCGCACCGCCACGGCAATCGCGGCCGGATCTTCATGAATATCGACAAAGCGAACTTCCAGCTGCGACAGCGTGCTGTGATTCTGCGCGATCTTTGCATTCCACAACCGCATCACCCGGTTTTTATTCACCGACAAACGGTTGTTTACGATCAGGTCTCCGCGGTTCAGCGCTTCGTCCAACACGGATAACTGCGTCGTCCGCACACTCTCAAACAGCGAATCTTCCATAATCAGCTTGCGGTCAAAATCCAGAAACAATAACAGACAGATACAGGCCAGGAAAATCAGGCCGTAAATCTTGACGGATTGACTCATTCATATTCCTCCTTCACATTGATGAAAAGAAAGGAAAGCGCGGCCGCTTTCCTTCTGTCGGTTACGATACCGACGGTGTGTAGTGCTGCCCTAAATCCAGCAAGTTCCCGACGGTCTTACTGATGCCGCTGGTCAGCTGCGCCGCGAATCCAGTGTCGGCCATTGTGATGTAAGCTATCAACAGGCCGACCAGAATTACCGCGATGATTAATCCTCCGTATTCTTGAAATATCTCTTTCATAAACACTCTCCTTTCGCTTACATTAGTAATATTGCGGTATTTTTAAAAAAGCCCCGCGAAAAATCAAAATATTTTTACTTTTTTCCGTTTTTTTTAGAATTTTTATGAAAATCTCTGTTTATTTTCATAAATCTGCCTTTTTTTATGTTTTTTGCCTTCACAATGTGATAAACAAGGATTCATTCACATTTCTGCATTGATCTGTTCTGCCAGACCGCGGCAAAATTTTTTTTATTTTTTTTAAATTCAGGACTTCATTTTTTTCAAATTATGCTATAATAAATGAGCACTTGGAAATCAGAATGCGCGGGTGTAGTTCAATGGCAGAACACAACCTTCCCAAGGTTGCTACGGGAGTTCGATTCTCCTCACCCGCTCCACAAGTTGTGCAGATGTAGTTCAATGGTAGAACGCGACCTTGCCAAGGTCGACACGGCGGTTCAATTCCGCTCATCTGCTCCATGGTCATCAAAGCTCCGGATTGCGGAGCTTTTTTATTTTTTCCATTTTGCTGATCCCCGCCGCTCAGCTTGCGTTATCCCCTGTGCACTAAAGAAACGCTTGACTTCGTGCCGGTTCTTTATCATCCCGGCTGTTTCAATCCCTGCCCGCCTTGCATTTTATTCCATGAAAATAATTTTCTTCAATTTTCATAAAATAACAATTTTTTCATTTTAATTTCTGGAAATCGTTTTTAATCGCTTGACTTTTCACGAATAACGGATAGACTTATAACATACAACAAAAACATGTAGAGGTAGCGGTGCAGATGAGTACGAAAGGGGAGCCGGCGGGCGATGATCTTTTCAGAAAGGCAACCACCGCCGAATAACAGGCTTCGGCAGAAGTTGGTTATGGGGCTGCAGGAAATACCCGCAGCACTCCTTCATTCAATGAAGAGGCGCTATTGCATAGAAAACGGTAATTCACCGCGTATGTAATAGTACGCGGTTTTTGTTTATCAGAGTCAATTCTGAGGAGGAAGAAAAGATGAAGAAAGTATTTACCCTTCTATGCTCCATCATGCTGCTGTTCACCGCGGCCTGTTCGTCGCAAAACGCCGCTCAGGGAAACCGGGCTTCAGATGAGGGACTGGTCGTCGCGATCGGAGGTCAGATCACAACCTTAGATCCAGGCTTAACCCAGGAAACAGTCAATGATTACGTACTGCGTCATTTGACCGCCGGTCTGTTTCGAGCTGACGACAACAATCAGATCATCAACGATCTGTGCCAGGATTATACTCTTTCTGACGATGGGCTGACCTACACGTTCACTCTGCGCGACGGCATTGTGTGGAGCGACGGTCAGCCGCTGACATCCGCCGATTTCAAATATGGAATCCTGCGGAATCTCACCTACGGCGCCGACAATTCCTGGTCGATTTACTACCCGATGACCTATCTGGCCGGCGCTGAAGAAATCGCCGGCAACATGGATCTGGATCCGACGCAGATTGAAATTGAAGGCGTCAGCACGCCTGATGATCAGACATTGGTTCTCAAACTGATCAAGCCCTGCGCCTGGTTCCCACAAATGCTGACAAACTATGTCTGGCGGCCGCTGCGCGCTGACATCGCCGACGCCCACGAATCGCTATGGGCCTTCAAGCCCGGTTATCCGACTGTCGGTCCGTACACGCTGGAAGAATGCAATGAAAATGAAAAAGCCGTCGTTGTGAAGAACGACAACTACTATGACGCTGATAGCATCACGATGCCGCGGATCACATTCCTGGTCATGGCCGATTCCGACGCGCAGTCCCTGGCGTTTAAAAACAACGAAATTGATATGGCGCTCAACATAACCGCGACGATTGCCGAAGGGTATCCAAATCCGGAAGAAATCTGGAAAATCCCACAAATCTCCAGTTATTTCATCGCTTTAAATTCCGGCTCTACCGGTCCTGACTATTTAAAAAATGTCGACGTCCGCCGGGCCTTAGCCCTTTCCATCGACAAGGATGCCTTGGTCAGCGCTGTCGGCAGCGAGGAATACTACCGCGTTCTGCATGGTTATGTTCCGGAAGGCTTAGCCGGGGCTGAGGGCGATTTCCGCAAGGAACAGGACGCCATAGAAAAATATCTGGAATACAACCTGGACGAAGCCAAAGCTTTATTAGCCAGAGCGGGTTATGATGAAAGTCATCCGTTAAAAATTGTTTACAAGTATTCGCAAAGCCAGCTGCACGCTGACGTGGCGCAGATTCTGCAGCAGATGTGGGAAAAAGCCGGGATTCAATGTGAGCTGCAGGTCGTGGAATCCGGCGTCTTCTACAATCAGGTTGACAATGGCGATTTTGAAACCTCCCGTTATGGATACAGCGCCGGGGATGATCCTTCCCAGTTCCTCAATTTGTGGACGACTGGTCAGCAGATCGTAGCCTCCGTGGACGATCCGATTTATGATAAAATGGTTGATGAAGCGGGATATCTGGTCGATCATACGGAATACATGAACGCTTTGCATGACGCTGAACGTTATCTGATCGAAGAGAACGTCTACCTGATTCCCTTATTCAATTACAACACGCCGGGCTTAAAGAGCACTGCAGTCCAGGGTGTTGAGATGTGGGGCCTGACGCCGTTCTATGGGCATTGCACCCTTCAATCCGACGCTGCGTAAAAACAATCGCTGTCCACTAAAGCTGGAAGATGTGCCTGAGCGCATTTCTTCCAGTTTTTTTATGGCTGTTCGCTCTAAAAAACTTTGTTTGCCGCAACCATGCTGAGACCATTGTTCTTTATTTGTCCTCTGTTTGTTCGCAATCAACCCTTTTCCTTTTTTAGTGCTATACTATCATTAATGAAAACAGGAGGCTTCAATGATGAAATTACTGGCGATTGATTTAGATCAGACACTGCTTCACACCGACAAGACCGTATCCGCAATGACCCGGGAAATTTTCCACAGACTGAAAACAGAAACCGATCATCAGGTGATTGTGGCGACCGGCCGAGCCGTCATGCGCGCTAAAGAATACATGGAGGCGATCGAAGCTGACGGGATCATTTCATTAAACGGCGCAAAGACAATTTATCATGATCAGACACTCAGCAAATACGGGGTTGAAGCTGACAAGGCGGAAGCACTGATCCGCGAGCTGCTGACCCTTCCTGACACCCATGTCAACGTCACTTATCCCGATGTGATTCTGACCAATAACCGCAGTCTGGTCACCGGCGATCATGTCCACGAATATACCGATTATACGACGATCGACACCGTTGAGATCGCCAAGATTTCCATTGTTACTCAACTTCCGGAAATGATCAGGCAGCTGGATCTTGAAGCCTATCATTGCAAGTTGGTCGATAACGCCAAGGATCCCAATTATTTTGCGATTCTCAACAGTAAGGTATCCAAGCTCACCGGCTTAATGGATTTATGCGCTCATCTCAACATTGAGCTCTGCGACGTTATCGCCTTTGGCGACGATTACAATGACCTGGACATTCTGAAAGCTGCCGGCCATGCCGTCGTGATGGGCAATGCCGCTGATGAATTAAAATCCTGCGCCGACGATCTTGCGTTATCCAACGATGAAGACGGCGTCGCAGATTGGGTTGAAAGGCATCTTCTGAGTTCAAAATAAAAAGAAGTCGCAGGCAAGCTTCTTCAAGATTTTCCTATCCGCTGAATCCTCGGCCCCTTGTTTTAATAAGGCAAAAATGGATTAACAAAAAAGGAATGACGAATGAACCTTTTTCCCACATTGAGATTTATGGGGAAGAGGTTTTTTATTGAACAAAGAGATTGTTTTTCAGGGGTGGAAGGAAACTTGTTACTCTACTTTGATAAAAGGAATGCGAAAAAACGTACTGAGAGTATTGGATTATTAAAGGATGCGTTGATCATTGTTGACCCATCCTCATTTTGAACGCTGCACAATCCCGATCCCCTAAAAGAAAAGCTGCCGCATTCACGACAGCTTCGCTTCCTTCTTCTGATTTATCTTTTCAGCGTTGTCCTTTACCTCTCAATTTATCCGCTTTTTTGATAAAGTATTCCTGGCAGGACAGAATCTTGCCTTTCCGCTTTATCCCAGCGCTTTTCCGATCAAGACTTAACCAATGTCAGAGTGAAACCATCATATCCTTTAATGCCTACTGTTTGCAACGCCGTGGAATCCAGACGGTCTGACATTCCCAAATCTTCAATATACTGTCTGACACCCTTCACCTTCGGATCTTCGCTTGTCTTTTCGCACAGTTTGCCATCACGGATAACATTATCTCCGAAAATAACGGTTCCCGGATGACTCAGCTGCAGGCAAAGCTGCAAATACAGCGGATTATTCGGTTTGTCCGCATCAATAAAAATGAAGTCAAATGGTTCTGTCCCTTCGTCGATCAAATTCTGCAGCGATTGAGCAGCCGGCCCGCAAAGCAGCTCTACTTTATTCTGAAGCCCGGCGTGCGCAATATTCCGGGAAGCTAATTCAAATTTCTCCCGATCACATTCCAGACTGACCACTTTTCCATCATCAGGAACGGCCTTTGCCATCCAAATGGCGCTGTATCCCGCAAGCGTCCCCAATTCCAAAACCCGTTTCGATTGGCTTATCCTGATGAGCAGGGATAAGAACATACCCTGCGTCTTGGAGACTTCATGTTCCGGGAACTGATTCTCATGGCTTTGTGAAACGGCATAATCTAAATCTACGTCGTCAGGAATCAGATGTTGGAAAAGAAACAGATCGTTTTCAGTCCATTTTGATTGCATGGCAAGACCTCCCGTTTTTTAAGAAGCGGCAGCGAGAACAGATCGGGAAATTTTCTGCCGAACAAAAATACAACTCCTGCCGCGATCCCCGCCGAAGATCGGAAGAGCGT
>NZ_CFQZWI010000022.1:0-33628 GCF_986127675.1 Holdemania sp.
ACGTGTGCTCTTCCGATCTTCAAGGACAAGCACGGCGCCTGGAAGATCAGCAAGACGCACCCGCAGTTAATGGAAAAACGCAAGCCGGACGAGCGCGAAGGCGAGTTCTACACGGTCGTCAGTGAAGGCGTGCTGAAGGGCGCCAACGGCAATGAGATTCAGCCGGCTCCCACCTTATGGGGACTGGACTTCAACCGCAACTATCCGTTCGGCTGGTTCCATGAATCCCGCCAGGCCGGGGCCGGGGCTTACCCGTTAAGCAATCCGGAAAACAAAGCGGTAGTGGATTTTGTCCTGGCCCATCACAACATCGGCGCGGTCGCAACGCATCATACCAGCGGCGGCGTGATTCTGTATCCGCCGGGAACCCGCCCGGAAAAGAGCGCGGATCCCGACGATATGCGCCGGCTGCGCGAGATCGCGGCGATGGCGACGGAAGAAATGGGCTATCCGGCAATCAACATTTTCGATCATTTCATGACGGATCAGGAAAATTATTCCTCCGGCGCGTTTGACGACTGGTGCTTCCAGGATCAGGGCATTCCTGCCTATACGCTGGAACTGTGGAATCTGTTGGAACGGGCCGGCTGCAAGATCGACTGGGATCGCCGCGACGCCAAAAGCGAAGCGGAATGTCTGGACACGATGGCGAAGGTGCTGGCGTGGTGCGCGGAAAACGCCCCGGAAAGCATGGAAGCCTGGACGCCGTATCAACATCCGCAGCTGGGATTAGTGGAAATCGGCGGACTGAATCTGAAATTTACTGAGGAAAACTGTCCGAATGCGTTCTTATTGCAGGAAGTGGAAAAAACGACGAAGTTCTGCCTGCGCTACGCTCAGTCGCTGCCGCAGCTGGCGATCGACAAGACAAATGTGAACTGGCTGGGCGCGGATCTGGCGGAAGTGACCGTCACGATTTCCAACGATGGCTATCTGCCGACCTATTTGAGCCGGGAAGCGAAGCTTCTGGGGACGGCCAGACCGGTCAAGGTTTCGCTGCAGGGACAGATTGATAGCTTCATCGCCGGTCAGGCAATTACGGAAATCGGCGATCTGGAAGGCTATTCCGGCGTCAACGCCGAGTATCGTTCCTGTGAAGTCACCACCGGCGCGCACGCGCCGCTGACCCATACCCTGCGCTGGCTGGTGCAGGCGCGCAAGGGTGCGGAAATCACGATTACTGCGTTCCAGCCGAAAGCCGGCCGCGCGGTCGTAAAGCTTGTGTTATAAGGCTGGCGCTGATTTTCAAACGAAAGAAGAATAAACAAGAAACAGGAGAGACCGTGATCTTTCCTGTTTTATCATGTATTTGGGATTATTCGGCTTCGGAGAAATAGTAGACGACAAACGCATGTTCCCGATCGATGCAGATCGTATAGGTGACCCCGTCCTGCACCGCATTCCAGCTGTCGTAGTCGCCGCCGATCGTTTCCTGAATCCCGGCCGGTTCCCATGGAGGATTCTGATCCAGCTTGAGGAAATCCTGGGCGAAGGCTTCGGCCAGCGCCTGCCCCTGCGCCTGCGTCAGATTGACAAGCGGCCATTGCGAGGCGTCCGCACCGTAATCCCGGAAGTGCAGCGAGGTCATCCGGTCGGCGTCAACGGTGATCTGGAGATTATAGCGGTAGCTGTCAGCGATTCGGGTCTGCGGATCATCGTAGCTGGCGAGCAGATAGAAATGCGAAGAAGGGATTGTCCGGCTGTTGATGCCGTCCAGCACCGCCTGCGGGATATAAGCCCGCAGCCGATCGACGATATCGTTCAGCGGCATGAACGCGTCGGCGTCCGCGGGATCGAGATCAAAGGGGGCGGCTTCGCCGACCTGCACGCGTTCCAGAAATAAATCCTTATCCTGCGAGCGCATCATCAGACTGAGCGTTGCATCGCCGGAGGCATACAGAGTGCTGTCCTGGATCACGATGTCTGCCTGAACCCGGATCTGATCCCGGTAAACTGCCGGTTTTTCAGACCAGACCTGACATTCCGGAGTCGCGAAACGCAGCAGCTCCTGCCGGTCAGCGGTACTCTGATCTGACAGCAGTGACCGCAGCTCTGCGTCATCCTGCGCGACCAAGGCTGAACAGAATTGTTCAGCCAGCGTTTTTGCCTGCGCGTCGAAAGCGTTTTGTTGATGCGGACTGCACAGCGCCACGATCAGCACGACGACCAGTCCCATCGTCAGCAGACCGCCAGCCCAGCACGGTAGTTTTTTATAATTCAGGATGTTCTCAATTCGCCTGCGCAGCGACCCGCGCGCAAAGTTCAGCGGGTGCGGGAAGCGCTGCCAAGAGGCGGCAGCCAGTTCGACCAGGGCATGGGAATAGGCTTGTTTTCCCGGACTGTCCTGACGGCGGATTACCGCTTCATCGCAAGCCATTTCCATGTCCTGACTCATCAGGGCAAAGGCGGCCCAGACCAGCGGATGAAACCAATAGACGCAGACGAGCGCGTAAGCGGCCAGCTTGATCCACGGGTCTTTGCGCCGGGAATGCATCTGTTCATGAAGCAGTACGCTGGTTTCCTCTATTTCATTTAATCCCTCCGGAAGCAGAATCCGGGGATGAACCAGGCCGATCAGAACCGGCGAGTCCAGGTCGGAACACCGCCAGATTCCAGGCTGAATTTCAGTTCCCCGGACACAGCGGCGAAGAAACCGGCGGTATTGGAGCAGACTGCCGCTGACGATCACGGCCAGTCCGATCAGCCAGAACATTCCAAGTCCGGCGGCCGGTTGGGAAGCGGACATAGGGCGGGTTTCCGCAGCTGCGGCTGTTTCTGGCGGGATTAAGGACGTGCGAGGGGCATCGCTGCGCGGAAGCGAGAGCGCCTGCGCGGTCTGTTCGCTCAAGGCCATTGCGCCGGCGGGGACAAAGCTGACCGGCGCGCTGATCGATACCGGCAAAAGCAGCCGCAGAAACACCGCCGCCCATAAGGCATAGGCGTAGATTTTCGGCGTATGCCGCAGCAGCCATCGCAGAATCACGACAACGAGGAAGACGAAGCACACGGCGACGCTGTTGCCGATCAGAAAATTAAGCGCCGCGTTCATCATCATTCTCCTGACAGCGGTCAATCAACGCTTTCAGCGCTTCAGCCTCATCCTCGCTGATTTTCTTTCCGGCCATAAATGCGGTCAGAAACGCCGGAAGCGAGTTGTCGAAAAGATTTTCCAGCACCTTGCGGCTTTCATACTGCTGCACCTGTTCCTTCTTGATCAGCGCTGTTACGACGGCATTTTCATTTTTAAAGAACCCTTTTGTGCAAAGCTTTTTCAACACGGTATACGTCGTTGTACGCTGCCAGTTCAGCTGTTGGCGGCACAGCTGCGCCAGCTCGCCGGAGCTGAGTGGTTCGTGTTCCCAGATAATGCAGGCAAAACGGTATTCCGCTTCATGCAGTTTCAGTTCCTGTTCCATAAAGCACCTCCTGTCTATTGCAATAGACACATCTTCTGTCTTGAGTCTATCACGATAGACAAGGGCTGTCAACATTGGATTTCATTGCAAGAAACTGGATCTGTGATAAGATTAAAAGAATCAGGAAGGATGAGTTCATGAAACAAATCAAAAAAGAACTGCAAGCGCCGCGCCTGCCCCTGAAGCTGGATCCCGCTGTGCTGACGTCCGCGCTGGCGGCGCAGGAAAAACTGACCGGCTTGGAAATCAACGATGATTTATGGCCGGAAGAAAAAGCGCCGGGCAGGGAATTCAGCGAATGCCGGCTGACAAAGGTGACGATGGCGGCGATCAGCGAGAAAAATTATTTTATCGACGTGATTTTCGATCACTGCGATTTTTCCAACTGTCAGCTGAGTGAAAGCACGCTGCGGCGGGTTGTGTTCGATCATTGCCGCATGACCGGCGCGGATCTGTCGCGCTGCGTGCTGCAGGACGTGGTATTCCTCAACTGTGCGCTCGATTATTCCAACTTCGCGTTCTCCAGTTTTAAAAGCTGCCGCTTTGCGGACTGCATCTGCACGCAGTCTTCATTCAGCGAAGGAAAGTTTTCCAGCTTTGAAATTCAACGCTGCAAGCTGGATGAAAGTGAGTTTTTCCACAGTCATCTCAGCGGCGTCGATTTGTCCACCTGTTCGATCGAAGGAATTGCCTTGTGCGGCGACGAGCTGAGGGGCGTGATTGTGAATCCGGCGCAGGCGGTGGATCTGGCCCGGGTTTTGGGGATTATCATTAAGGAAGAATAAACTGCTTTTGACTTACACAAATATTTCACAATTCGACCATGTTTTTCACACAAGCGGAGGTTATAATGAAGACAATCAAATGAGAAGTTTGATTAATTTCTTTCCCCCGTTAAGCCAGACTCCCTGGCAATAGAAAAATCATTCCTGTTGGAATGGAAATAGAAAGGCGCCCGGTAAGCGAATTTCTATTTTTTTTATGAGAAAACTGCGATTTTCAAACTGGGGCAGGCCGCTCAGGCTTGATTTACTAAAATGAGGCTTCAGAAAATCATGTTTTTTACACGGGTGACGAAACTGTAAGCTGTCTGTAAGCTCAAACGATGGAGAGCGGCGGGAATATTTCTTATAATGAAGCCAGAAATCAAGGAGGAAAGGCTTCATGAAGAAAAAAACAGGATGGCTGCTCATCAGTTTAGGCGTGGCGGCAGGCTTGCTTTGGTGGATTAAAAAACAGAAGGAAGCGGAAGATGATGATTAAGAATCTGCGCTGGTTTGTCACGACGATGTTTGTTTTTGGAGGCATGAGTCTTTGCCTTCTGGATCAATACAATCCGGTGCTGAACCTGATCGCGGATATCCTGCATCAGGGCAGCCGGCTGATGCTTCGCTGATCCAGCTTTAAATCCAGCTTCGCCTGAAATGAAAAGATGTTTGAGTCAGGGACTGGCGTTCGCCAGCCCTTTTTCGTTGTTTTTCCTTTCGGGCAGGATCGGGGGAAATAGTTAGGGAAATGAAATAATTATCCAGGGTTAGATAGATCAATTCCATTTTATAATCAGTCAGGAATTCAATCCGGATTAATCTATGTTCAGGTTTGTCATTCAAAAGAAAACCGGATGAAATTAAACTTATTTACTGAAATTATTACCATATTCGAACGACTTTCACCCTGGAAAGAGATTGCGGTTCCCTTTACCCTATGCTAAAATTATTTCAATGGATATCAGGCAGAGATAAAAACACTCCCCTAATTCTTTAAGCAGTTCAGACAACTGGTTGGAAATCTGAAAATTAAAATCTTGTTTTTGATTTCCGGCGACAGTCCAAGCAAGGCGGATGAAGCGGGGTAATGAAGATGACTTCACAAAAAATAATCTTAATCGTGGAAGATAATGAGATCAACCGGATCATGCTGCGGGGAATTTTAGAGCCGCAGTATAAAGTTCTGGAAGCGCAGAACGGTTTGGAAGCGTTAAAAGTGCTGGGTGATCAGAAGGATAACGTTTCCCTGATCCTGCTGGATATTATGATGCCGGTGATGGATGGCTATACGTTTTTATCCATTCTGAAAAACGATCCGTCGATTGCTTCCATTCCGGTCATTGTGGCGACGCAGAACGACAACGAATCCGACGAGGTTGCGGCGCTTTCCCACGGCGCGACGGATTTTGTCGCCAAACCGTACCGGCCGCAGATTATCCTGCACCGCGTCGCCAGTATTATTAACCTGCGCGAAAACGCTGCGATGATCAATCAGTTCCGCTATGACCGGCTGACCGGCCTTTACAGTAAGGAATTCTTTTACCGGCGGGTGCGGGAGGAGCTGCAGGCGCATCCGGATCAGGAATATGACATGTTGTGCTCCAATATTGAGAATTTTAAACTGATCAACGATATTCTGGGTGTGCCGGCGGGCGATCAGCTGCTGATCAGCGTCGCTGAAATGATTCAGGAAAAAATCGGCGACCGCGGAATCTGCGGCCGGTTGAGCGCCGATCAGTTCGCCTGTCTGCTGCGCCGTCCGCAAGCGTATCCACAGGAATCTTTTATCAACGCCAACAGCGAGATCAACACGCTGGCGAACATGCAGAACGTCGTTGTGAAATGGGGCGTTTATGTCATCCGCGATAAACAGGTGTCGGTGGAACAGATGTGCGATCGGGCTTTGTTGGCGGTGCGCCGGATCAAGGGACAATATAATCACTACGTCGCTGCCTATGACGATACGCTGCGCAACAAGCTGCTGCGGGAACAGGCGATTACTGACAGTATGGAAGCTGCGCTGAAAGAACGGCAGTTTGTGATATATCTGCAGCCAAAGTTTCAGATTAAAGATGATCAGCTGGCAGGCGCCGAGGCGTTAGTGCGCTGGAATCATCCGCAATGGGGCTTTCAGTCGCCGGCCGAATTTATTCCACTGTTTGAACGCAACGGGTTTATCACCAAGCTGGATCAATATGTGTGGGAACAGACCTGCGCCAAGCTGCACCAATGGGATCAGGCAGGCTATCCGCCGATCTCGGTTTCCGTCAACGTCTCCCGGGCGGATATCTACAACAGCGATTTGATTGACTTTCTGACCCGGATTCTGAAAAAATATGAGCTGCAGCCAAGCCGGCTGCATCTGGAGATTACAGAAAGTGCCTATACCGAAAACCCGGGCCAGATCATCGCGACGGTCGAACAGCTGCGGACGCTGGGATTTGTCATTGAAATGGATGATTTCGGCAGCGGCTATTCTTCATTAAACATGCTGAACCAGCTGCCGCTGGATATTTTAAAGCTGGATATGAAATTTATTCAGAACGAAACAGCTAAGCCGACCAATCAGGGAATTCTGCGCTTCATCATGAGTCTGGCGCGGTGGATGAATTTAAGCGTCGTGGCGGAAGGCGTGGAAACCCGGGAACAGCTGGAACGGCTGCGGGAAACCGGCTGCGATTATGTGCAGGGATATTATTTTGCGCGGCCGATGCCTTGCGAGGAATTTGAAAAACTGCTTCAGAAACAGTGCGAACAGAAGGCGAATCAGGCGTTGGACAACGTGCAGCCGCTTCCTGATCAGCAGAAGCCGATGCTTTTGTTAGCGGATGGAGACGTTCGTTATTGCGAAGAAATGCGCCGCGTTTTAAGCCAGCAGTATCAGGTGCAATGCGTCGGCGATGGTCAGAGTGTTTACCAGTGCCTGGACCTCTATGCCAGCCAGATCCGGCTGATTGTTTTAAGTATGGATATAAAAAATCCGGACGGAGTCGAAGTGTTGAAAACGCTGCAGCACCGCATCGAAGTCCGCGATATTCCGATCATTGCGAGTGGATATTGGGACGACCGGTGGGAGGAAGCGGCGTTCAATATCGGAGCGGATGATTTTGCGGGCAAACCGCACACGCCGATGAGTCTGTGGAAACGCGTCCAGCGCACGCAGAGATTAAGTGTTCTGCGGCGGCAGGAACAAATCCTGCGCGAGGAAGCCTATCGTGATTATCTGACCGATCTGTTAAACCGCCGGGGGTTGTATGCGGTTTGTCAGTCGCTGCGTCAGGACGATGCCCCGCTGGCGTTGTTCCTGTTCGACCTTGACAATCTGAAAAAAGTCAACGACCAGCTTGGTCATGATTGCGGCGATCAGCGGATTCGTCAGTTCAGCCGTCTGCTGCGCTCACATTTCCGTCAGAGCGATATCTTCGCCCGATTAGGGCAGGATGAGTTTATTGTGGTCATGAAGAAGACGGCGCGGAAGGAAGCGGTTGTCCGAAAGGGCGAAGCGCTGGGCCAGGCGTTTGTCGAGGCCGGGTGGAATCAGGACGTGCCGCTGACAGTCTCCGCCGGGATTGCAATGTGGGATCTGAGCGAAACGCTGGATGAGGTGCTGTCCCGCGCGGACAGCGCGTTGAAATGCGCAAAGGTCGGCTGTCAGAGCCGTTGTCGTTTATGGGAGGAAGCGAATGTATGGGGGATCAGGAGCGAAATTGTGAAAAAATAGTCCGGCAGTTCTGCGAGGCCTGGTTTGAAGCACGGGATGTGGAGAAAACCGTCGGCTATCTGGATGAGGACCTTGATTTTATCGGAACTGGCGAACAGGAAGCCGCCAGCGGGCGGGAAGCGATGCGCGCGTATATCGTCGCGGATATTCAGGAATTGGCCGAACCGTTTTCGGCCGCTTTTCCTGTGATGAAAGTCCGTTTTTTACAAGCGGATCTGAGTTCTGTTTTTACTGAAATGATTCTTCAAAACTCCCAGTATGCCTGGCATCTTCGGGGGTTTTTTATCTTGCGGCGGCAGGCGGAGACCTGGAAAATCGTCAGTCTGCATTTTGCCGAACCGGGCCGCAGTCAGCAGGCGGGTGAGCACTACCCGCAGACGGTGGTTGTGGAACGGCTGCGCCGCCAGCGGGAAGAGCTGCTGAACGACACGCTCCCGGGCGGGATGATGGGCGGCTATATCGCCGAGGGCTTCCCGTTTTATTTCATCAATGATCAGATGCTGGCGTATCTGGGATATCGGGACGAAGCGGAATTCGTCGCGGACATCCAGGGCCGGATCATCAACTGCATGCATCCGGACGATCGGCAGCGGGTTGATGAGGAAGTCGCCGATCAGCTGAAAACCAGCGATGAATACACGGTGGAATATCGGATGAAGAAGCAGAACGGCAGTTATATCTGGGTTCATGATCTGGGTCGGCGGCTGCAGGCGGAGGACGGACGTCCGGCGATTTCGTCGGTGTGCTATGACATCACCGCACAGATTCAGGCGCAGGAGGAAGTGCTGCGGCTGTACAACAACATTCCCGGCGCGGTTTTCCGCTGCCGTTACGACGCCAGCCTGACCGTTGTCAGCGCCAACGACGGACTGTTTGAGTTCATCGGCTACACCCGCGCTGAATTTGCCGAGCTGGGCAATCAGCTGGCGCTGATCATCGCCCCGCAGGAACTGCAGGAAATCGCCCAACGATTGCGCGAACAGCTGCGTCAGGCGAAAACCGTCCACATTGAAAACCAGATTTGCTGCAAGGATGGCAGCGTGAAGTGGGTCTCGGTGAAAGCTCAGCTGTTTATGGAAAACAACGAACCGTATCTTGACTGTGTGTTTATTGATATTACTGAGGAAAAGCAGCTCCACCGGCGCGAGAAGGAACTGTACGAACGGGAACTGCGTTACTTTGTGGAGGCTGCCAGCGGCAATCAGAGCGGTCAGGGACGGCTGAATCTGACCCGCAATGTGCTGGAAAGCTATCTGACGACGGCCAACTTCGCCGTTGCTCAGATCGGCGAAAGCTATGACAAGGTGATCGCTCAGTTTGCGCATTCCTCCATCGACCCGCTGACCGGCTTGCGGATTGAAGAGCAAATGCGGCGCGAACAGGTCCAGGCCGATTACGCCGTCGGCAAGACGGAATATCATTTTGAATTTCTGCGCAGTACGCGCGAAGGCGCGTTCTGGAGTCATACAACGTTTCATTCCTGCCTGAATCCGGAAACCGGGGAACTCATCGTCTTTTTCTATACCCTTGACATCACGGAACAAAAGCTGCAGGAACAGCTGCTGGATCAGATCGTCAGTCTGAATTACGACATCATCGCGGAAATCGACGCGCTGTCCGGAAAACTGCGGATTCATGCTTCCAACGATCCGATGATTCCAAAGGAGGATCAATTTTCAAAAGCGATCGGACAATTTGCCCGGCGTTATGTCAAACCGGAGTTTGAAGCGGAATACCGCCGTCAGCTCGATTTGCCTTTTATGAAACAACAGCTGGCGGAAAAGGGATCCTATACCTTTTCCATTGAAATGCAGGACAAGCAGGGACAGACCCGTGTCAAACTGTATAAAGTTTTCTATCTCGACCGCCGGCTGGACCGGTTGTGCGTGACGCGCAGCGACGTGACCGAGGTCGTGCGTCAGGAACAGATTCAGAAAGCGGAGCTGGCTTCCGCACTGAACGCCGCGCAGCAGGCCAACGCCGCGAAGACGGATTTTCTCTCGCGGATGTCGCATGAGATTCGCACCCCGATGAACGCGATTCTGGGAATGAGCGCAATCGCCGCCCAGTCGCTGCACGATCCGGTCCGCATTGGCGACTGTATTGAAAAAATTCAGCTGTCTTCGCGGTTTCTGCTGGGACTGATCAACGATATCCTCGACATGAGCCGGATTGAAAGCGGCAAGCTGCTTTTAAATAACGGACCTTTATCCACGCGGAAACTGATCGAAGGAGTCAGCACGCTGTGCGCCGGTCAGGCCGCGAACAAAGGCGTGCGTTATCAATGCATCGTCGAACCTTCGCTGCAGGAGGAGTATATGGGCGATGCGATGAAGCTGCAGCAGGTGTTGGTCAATATCTTAAGCAACGCGGTGAAATTCACAGAGTCCGGCGGCGAGGTGGTGATGCACGTCAGCCAGCTTCAGGCAAAGAAAGACAACGCCGTCGTCCGGTTTGTGATTCGGGATACGGGCGTCGGCATCAGCCCGGAGTTTCTGCCGCATCTGTTTGAACCGTTCTCTCAGGAGTCAACCGGGACGACGGCGACATCCGGCGGCAGCGGGCTGGGGCTGGCAATTTCCAAAAGCGTCGTCGATCTGATGGATGGAAGAATCAGCGTCCGTTCGCAAAAGGGCCGGGGTACGGAATTTATCGTTGAGGTCAAGCTCGGTCTGGCAGCGGGCGTCCATGAAACTTTCGCCGGCATCGTTTCCGCCGGGGACGCCGGGGGTCTGGATCTGAAGACGCTGGACTTTACCGGCCGGCGGATTTTACTGGCCGAAGACAACGCCATCAATACCGAAGTCGCGGTTATGCTTTTACAGGACAGGGGCTTCAGCGTCGATACGGCGCAAAACGGCGAACAGGCGCTGCAGACTTATCAGGCTTCCGCCCTGAATTACTACGATGCAATCTTAATGGATATCCGGATGCCGGTCATGGACGGCTTAACTGCCGCGGCCAGGATCCGCACCAGTCCGCGCGCGGATGCCGGACAGATTCCGATCATCGCCATGACCGCCAACGCGTTTGACGACGATATCGCAAAAAGCATGGCGGCCGGGATGAACGCGCATCTGGCGAAGCCGATTGATCCGGACTTACTGATCCGGACGCTGAATGAATTTATCGGAAACAAGGAGGTTTTCGGATGTCAGACGTTAAAATGATTATGACGGCCTACGGCGTGGATTATGCGCTGACAATGGAACGGTTTATGCAGCAGGAACGCATGTATGTGCGGATTTTAGGCATGTTGTTCAAGGATGAGAGCTTGCCGGCGCTGCAGAAAGCGATAGAAGAAAAAAATCTGGAAGCTGCTTTTCAGGCGGCTCACACGCTCAAGGGCGTATCTGGCAATCTGGGATTAACGTCGTTGTACGAAGCGGTCTGCGAGATCGTGGAGCCTTTGCGGCGCTTGGAAGTTCGGGGCGATTATCCAGAAAAGCTGGAAAAGATCGGGCAGGAGTTTGAGAAGGTCAGAGGGATGTATGCCGAGCTGACCGCGTGTTCGTTATGAATTCCCATAAAACAATCTTGTTTGTCCGCGGTTCACAGATGAAATGGCAGCCGGCCAACGAAGCGGCGCAAAGCTGGAGTCAGGATCCCGACTTCAGCGGCTGGCTGGAGAACATCGGGGAAAACCAGAATCCGGCTGTCTGGCAAAATCCCCGCACGCAGGCGCGCTACACAACGGAAGTTCAGACGCTGAAGATTGCTGAGGAAACGGCGACGCTGTTGGTACTGACACCGGAAGTCCCGTCATTTTTCACAATGCTGGAAAATTTGGGGGACGCGCTTGCCTGCGGATTCGTGATTTATCAGCTTGCGGACAATGCATCGCCGCCATTGTATGCCAACGCTGCTTTTCGGCAGCACTTCGGCGAACCTGCAGAGGGACTTCTGGCGCAGACTGCCGTGCATCCACAAGATCGGCCAGCACTGCAGCGGGCTTTGCAACAGCTGAAAACAGAGCGCGGAACATTGCGGCACAGCTTGCGGGCGTGGGATAAAAAGCAGGGATGTTACTGTGCAATTCAGATTGAGGTTTCGATGGGCACGCTGCCTCAATGGGGAACGGTGCTGGTAAGCCTGTTTCAGGACGGCAGCGAACAGGCCGCGTTAAAAACACAGCTCAACACCGCCAATCAGAAAATGCAGCAGATCATCAACGCAATCCCGGGCGGTGTTGCCGTTTATAAAGTGACGGACAAGTTGGAGACCGTTTATTTCTCCGATGGCGTGCCTGCGCTCAGCGGATATACTTCTCAAGAATATTCTGCCCAGGCTGCCGCAGACGCCGGCAAGTTGATCTATGATCAGGACCGCGGCCGCGTCGAGGCCCAGGCTGTAGAAGTTGTGCGCACGCATGAGCCGGCGACGCTGGAATTCCGCATGGCTCACCGTGACGGTCACCTCGTCTGGGTGCGCGTACAGATCAGCTGGATCGGCGAGGAGGACGGCAGTTCGCTGCTTCACTGCGTGTTCCATAATATTTCCGATCTCAAGGAAGCGCAGCTCCAGATGAATCATCTGGTCAATTCAATCCCCGGCGGAATCGCCAGTTATAAAGTGGAAAACAAGGTCTTTATCCCGACGTATTTCTCCGCCGGCGTCGCAGAGCTGACCGGTTATGGAAAGCAGGAATTTCAGACTCTCGTCCATCAGGATGCGATGAACGCAATCTATCCGCCGGATCGCGAGCGGGTGCAGAAAGCGGCGTGGCAGGCATTAGTCAGCGGCGAGGTGCTGGACGTTTCCTACCGCAGTCCTCACCGCGATGGTTCGCTGGTCTGGATACACCTGAACGGCCGGCGAATGGGTCCCCTGTCGGAATCGACGCAGTTCTATGCGGTGTTTACCGGCATGTCGGCGGAAACCCGGTTGTACCAGAGTATCGCCGATGAATCCTCGGATGGGATTTATGTGATCGGCAAGCAGAACTATGAACTTTATTATGTCAACGATAACCATAAAATTTTTTCCAATGATCAACAATATGCCGGCCGGAAATGCTACGCAGTGCTGTTCGGCAAGTCGCAGCCCTGCGCCTTCTGCACGCTGAAAACACACGCGCCGGACAATGAAGAACATGAGATGTCCGTCGATCAGCCCGGCCGTTTTTATGCGACCCGCTTTCGTGAAACGGATTGGAACGGGATCGGGGCTTATATCAAGCATGTTCGTGAGATCACCGAGGAAGTCCGCGTCCGCAAGGAAAACGAACGGCTGGCGCAGTATTTTCAGACGGTCGTCCAGAATTTGCCGGGCGGCGTGACGGTGATCGAATGTACGCCAAAGGGGCAGCTGATTCCGGAATACATCTCGGAAGGATTTGCCGAAATGGCGGGGATGAGCTACGCTGCGATAAGTCAGGCGATCCGGCAGGATTTTACCGCGAACATTCATCCGGAAGATCAGGCAAGAGTCCGCCGCCAGCTGCTTCAGTTCATCGCCGACCGCCAACCTCAGGGCGAAATTGTTTTCCGCATGCTGACGGCAGACAAAGGTCAGATCTGGGTCAGCAGCAAGCTGGCGATGATCCCGGGTGAGGAAGGGGAAATCCGCGTCTATGCGCTGCATCACGATATCACCCGGGAACGGCTGGAACAGCAGCGGATTCGCCAGCAGTATAACGAACTGATTCTTGAACATTACCGCACACCGGGGGAAAATGCACTGGTAGCGGGACATTGCAACATCACTCAGGGCGTGATTCTGGACATCATGGATTACACGGATTCCGAATTGCTGGCGACTTTCGGCTACGACCGCGACGTGTTCTTTAAAGGATTGGCGTCGTTGATCGTCGAGCCGGATCAGCGCCGGTATTTCCTTGATCATTATTTAAACGAGCCGGCCCGGCGGGAATTCGCGGCTGGAGAAACTGTGCAGATTCAGGAATGTTTCGTGCAGCTGCCCAGGGAATCGCAGGGCCGCTATGTCGAAATCAAAATGAACATGGTAACGACGCCGGACAGCGGGGACGTTACGGGGATTCTGACTGTCACGGACATCACGGAAAAGACAATCGCCAACCTGATTCTGCAGCAGCTGTCAAAAATCAACTACGATTTTGTCGCCGATATCGACCTGGGTGCGGATACGTTTAAGATTCTGACCCAGAACGAACAGACGGCGCTGACCGCAAGGACGCATGGCCGCTATTCTCAATGGATTGATCAGCTGCTGGAAAGCCATGTGCTGCCCAAGGATAAGGAACGCTACGCCGGCAATTTGAAACCGGAATTCCTGAAACCCCGGCTGGCGAAAGAAAACTCGTTTACATTCACATTCTCAATGTGCGATCCACGCGGCGAATTGCGCATGAAAAACGTCACTGTGTCGGTCACGGACCGGCGGTTAAACCGGATCTGCCTGTCCCGGACCGACATCACCGATTCGGTGCGCGAGCAGCAGGGACTGCTGCGGGTAGCCGCCGTAACCTTTGAACTGGCCGGCTTCATTGATATCGCTTCGCAGCGGCTGACCATTCATACACGCCAGACTATCGTGGAGAATCTGCCGCCGTATATCGTTGAAAACTGCGACGAAGCGATTGACAAGTTTGCCCGCAGCCACAGTCAGAGCGGCAGCGCGGAGGAGAGCAGCCGGCAATTTGCCCTGGCGACGATGCTAAAGCGCCTGCAGCGTGAGCCGCAAGGCTATGATTTCCTGTTTCCTTATCAGAGCGAGGCTGGCGATCGGATAAAAAAAGTCAGCGTGCTGTGGGGGGACGCCGATCATCAGACTGTCTGTCTTGTGCGCGCGGACGTTACGGAGATGCTCGCCGCGGAACGTCAGACGAAAAAGACACTGGAAAATGCGCTGATCCAGGCCGAGGAAGCCAACCGGGCCAAGAGTGATTTCCTTTCGGCGATGAGTCATGATATCCGCACGCCGATGAACGCGATAATGGGGATGACCGCGCTGGCGAGAGCCCATCTGGATGATTCCCGGCGGGTGGCGGATTGTCTGAAAAAAATTACCTATTCGTCCAAACATCTGCTGAGTTTGATCAACGACGTTCTCGATATGAGCAAGATCGAGCGTTCGCAGATTACATTGAACCGCGCTGGTCTGCGGATGCCGGAGGTGATCGAACAGTTGTCGGCAATCATGGGACCGCAGGCGCGAGCCAAAGCGATTCGGCTGAATATCAATGCCGAGCGGATCGAACACACCCGGTTCTTTGGCGATGCGCTGCGGATCAATCAGATTCTGATCAACATTTTAAGCAACGCCGTCAAATTCACTCCGGAGGGAGGCCAGGTGGATTTCATCGTGGAGGAAATCGCCGGTTCATCCCCGGGACAGGTGAGATACCGTTTTACAATCCGCGACACCGGCATCGGCATCGAGCCGCAGTTTCTGGCCCATTTGTTCGATCCGTTTGCCCGCAGTCCGCAAGTCGGACAGATCGAGGGGACGGGATTGGGATTAAGCATCACGCGCGGTCTGATCGAACGGATGGGCGGCAGTCTCCAAGTGGAAAGTGAAGTCGGACACGGCTCTACGTTTATCGTCGAACTGGAATGTGAACAGGATTTCAGCGGAGAAACGGATAATCCGGATTCGTCAAAGACTTTGACCGTGAAGCCGCAGGTGGATCAAAATCTGGCGCGGCGGCGTTTTCTGATCGTGGAAGATAATCAGATCAATGCGGAAATTCTCAGCGGCATTCTGGAATTGGCCGGCGCCCGGTTTGAGGTCTGCTGTGATGGAAAACAGGCGGTCAGCAACTTCAGCGACAAGCCCGAGGGGTATTACGACGCGATATTAATGGATATCCAGATGCCGGTGATGAACGGTTATGAAGCGACCCGGGCAATCCGTCAATTACCTCGCCCGGACGCGCGGCAGATTCCGATCGTCGCGATGACGGCCAACGCGTTTGCGGAGGATGTGGAAGCGTCCATGGCGGCGGGAATGACTGCGCATGTCGCGAAACCGATTGATATTGATTTGCTTTATGCGGTGCTCAGCCGGGTGCTGCCGGAAAAAAACGGAAATCCCGATTGATTACAGGAAATCGCGGTCTGATTCAGCCGCGGTTTTTTCTGTTTTCTTTTTGAATGATTTCCCATTGTTTCTTCCTGCTCATGAAAAAGCGACGTGTGAATAAAAATTCTTCCTTTTTGAATGGAACTTTGCTATAATAATTAAGCAATGCACCGGTGGCGGAATCGGCAGACGCGCACGTTTGAGGGGCGTGTGATTTATTCGTACGGGTTCAAGTCCCGTTCGGTGCACCATTTGAAATCAAATTTCCCGGGAAACCGGGATTGAAAGTCCTGTAATCAGGACTTTTTTGTGATTTTCAAACCATGGAATCTAACAGTTTTGTTAGAGAGCGGAAAAGCCATGGCAGGAAGATTTTCTGTTAGTGTATAATAAGACCATACGAGGAGGGATTGGGAATGTTTAAAATCTTGATTGTCGAAGATGAAGAAAAAATCCGGGTGGAGCTGCAGAACCTGTTAAACCGCTATGGCTATGAGGCGCTGACGCTCTCCGATTTTCATGAGGTCGACCAACAGATCCTGCGGATTCAGCCGCATCTGGTCTTACTGGATATCAATCTGCCGGAAATGGACGGCTATATGATCTGCCGTTCGCTCCGCCAGCAATCTTCGATTCCCATCCTGATGGTGACCAGCCGCAGCAGCGATCTGGATGAGTTAATGAGCATGAGTTTAGGCGCCGACGACTTCATCACTAAGCCTTACAATGTCCAGATCCTTCTGGCGCATATTCAGGCAGTTTTAAAGCGCGCCTATCCGCAGGATCAGGGACGGCTGTTAGAGGTCAAAGGCGTGACGCTGGATTTAAGCAAGGGCTGCGTGATGCACGAAAATCAAAGCGTGGAGCTGACGAAAAACGAAATTCGAATCCTGTGGCTGTTGATGCGCAAGCAGGGCACGATCGTCAGCCGCGACGAAATCATGACTGATTTATGGCAGTCGGAGGAATTTGTCGACGACAACACGCTGACTGTCAATATCAACCGGCTGCGGCGAAAATTGGAAAGTATCGGCGTGAGCCCGGACTATCTGTCGACCAAACGCGGGCTGGGGTATCGCATATGACGTTCAAAGAATTCCTTCAGGACCGCTGGCTGTTTCTGTTGGGCCAGACGATTTTTCTGCTTTTTGCCGGGGTGCTGCTGCGGTTACTGCGCGTCAGCGGTTTCGCGCTGGGATTTCTGGCGTTTCTCTATCTGACGTTGACCAGCGTCACGCTGGGCGTGGAATTTTACCGCAAGAAAACCTTTTTCGATCAGACGTTCAACTTGCTTGACCAGCTGGAAGAAAAGTATTATCTTTCGGAGATCGTCGAGTCGCCCGGCTTTGTCGAAGGGCAGAAGCTGACGCAGCTGTTCCGGATCGTCAGTAAGTCGATGAACGATACGATCGCCGAATACCGCCGCCGCAACGAAGATTACAGCCGTTACATTGAAACCTGGGTGCATGAAGTCAAAACGCCGATCGCCTCGAGCAAGCTGATCATTGAGAATCATCCTGATCCGGTGACGCGCTCGCTGGAGGAGGAGATTGACCGGATCGATCAATATGTCGAACAGGCACTCTACTACACCCGTTCCTCCGTGGTGGAAAAAGACTACGTGATCCGCCGCTGTTCGTTGGATCACATCGTCAGTCAGGTGATCAAAAATCATGCGAAAATCCTGATCTCCCGGCAGTTTTCAATTCAGCGGGAGAATCTGGATCAGATCGTCTATACCGATGTGAAATGGATCGATTTCATCCTCGGCCAGATCGTGACCAACGCCGTCAAATATCGGGCGGCGGAGAAACCTCAGCTGCGGTTTGCTGCCGAAGCGCGGGACAGTCAGGTGGTGCTGACCATCGAAGACAATGGATGTGGGATCAGCGCCCGTGATCTGCCGCGAATTTTCGATAAAGGCTTTACCGGAGACAACGGCCGGCAGGTGGCCCGATCGACGGGGATGGGGCTGTATCTGGTTAAACAGCTGTGCGAGAAAATGAATATCGGCATTCAGGCTGAATCCCAGCCCGGCATGGGAACGATGATCAAGCTGAGCTTTCCGCTGTCCGGCTTTTTGCTTCCGGAATCAATGAGTGAATAAGGCTGTGCGCTGAAACGGAAAACTTTCAAAAAGATCGAAGTTCAGGGAAAAACGCTTGCTTTTCGATCGCCTCTGATTATAATAAGGGCGAAAAGAATGGGTGAACTATGATCGAAAACAACGATGAACAAACGGAGCTGGTAGAGCTTCTGAGAGTCTATGCGCAGGCGACGCTGAATACGGAAAAGGTGCAGTCGATGCGCGGCTATCTTCAGCATGGGGATACGACGACGCTGGATCATGCGATTGCCGTGGCGTATTACAGCCTGATGCTGGATCGAAAATGGAATCTGAACTGTGATAAAAGCAGTCTGGTGCGGGGAGCGCTGCTGCACGATTATTTTCTTTACGACTGGCATCAGCCGCATAAGGAATACGGGCTGCATGGGTTTACGCATCCCTTCACAGCGCTGTGCAATGCGGTGCAGGATTTTAATTTAAACGCCGTGGAACGCAACATCATCGCCCGTCACATGTTTCCGCTGGTGCCGATACCGCCGCGGTATCGGGAAAGCATGATCGTCTGTCTGGCCGACAAGTTCTGTTCGCTCAACGAAACGTTCAGCTCTCAGCGCTACTGCGCGCTGGTCAAGCTGCTTTCCACAGCGTTAATTTTCCATCAATGAAGCGTCCGCAAGGACGTTTTTCTTGTTTTGGATGAAGTGGGAGTCCCGGTGCAGACTAAGCAGAGAAGACGAAGCGAAGGGGAGAGAAACGCCGCAAAGACCGGAATTAAACTTGAAAATAATTCAATTAACAGGTATAATAAATTCAAAGTCAGCTGGATTAAGGAACGGGCATCGGATTCATCAGACGAAGGGTGAAAGGGGACTTGGGTATGCAGAAGGAACGTGTGATTCTGGCGATCGATCTCAAATCGTTTTATGCTTCAGTGGAGTGCGTCGATCGGGGACTGGATCCATTGACGACGCATCTGGCGGTTGCGGATGAAAGCCGCACGGAAAAGACAATCTGTCTGGCGGTTTCCCCCTCGTTAAAAAAGCTGGGATTGGCGGGGCGTCCGCGTTTATTTGAAGTCGTTGAGAAAATGGCGATCGTCAATGCCCAGCGCCTCCGGCATGCGCCGCATGGGAAGTTGATCGGTTCATCCTGGAACGCGGAGGAGCTGGCGCGTTCTTTGCAGCTTGCGGCTGCCTATATTGCCGCCCCGCCGCGGATGGCGCGGTATATTGAGGTCAGCCGCCAGATATACCAGCTGTATCTGAACTACGTTTCCCCGCAGGATATCCATGTGTATTCCATTGACGAGGTGTTCATGGACGTCAGCGCCTATTTGAATCCGTTGGGGATTTCCGGCAGGGAGCTAGCGAAGCGGATCGTTCAGGATGTGCTGCAAACGACAGGCATTACCGCGACCGTCGGGATTGGAACAAATTTGTATTTAGCCAAAGTGGCGATGGATATCGTCGCCAAGCATGTCGAAGCGGATCAGGACGGAACGCGGATCGCTGAACTGGATGAGATGAGCTATCGCCGGCAATGCTGGACACACCGGCCGCTGACTGATTTCTGGCGCATCGGCCGGGGCTATGCTAAAAAGCTGGAAGACCACGGCTTGATGACGATGGGCGATATCGCGCGCTGTTCGCTGGCCGATCCCGATCACTTCCGCAGCGAAACGCTGTTGTATAAATTGTTCGGCGTGAATGCCGAGCTGTTGATCGATCATGCGTGGGGCTGGGAACCTTGCACGATCGCGGATATCAAAGCTTATCAACCTGAATCCCGCAGTCTGGGCAGCGGTCAGGTGCTGCGTTGTCCATATCCGGCAAAGAAAGCCCGCCTGATCATCCGGGAAATGACGGATTTGTTAGCGCTGGATTTGGTGGAAAAGGGACTGGTTACCGATCAGCTGGGGCTGTATGTCAGTTATGCCGCCGAGAATCTGCGCGATCCAGAAGTGCGTCGACGGTATCAGGGGCCGGTGAAAAAGGACCGCAGCGGGCGTGAGGTTCCCCAATCCGCGCATGGAACAACGCGTCTGACCCGTCCCTGTGCTTCCGGCAAGCTGATCGTCGAGGCGATGCTGGCGCTGTTCGACCGGATTGTGGATCCCTCGCTGCTGGTTCACCGCGTCGGCGTGAATGCGCTGCATGTGCGGCCGGAAAGCGAGGCGGGGGGTGGACAAAGCGTCGAACAGTTCGATCTGTTCAGCGACGCCGAAGCGATTCTGCGCCAGCGGGAACAGGAAAATGCCGATCTGGAAAAAGAGAAGCAGGTGCAGCAGGCGATTTTGAAAATCAAGCGGAAATATGGCAAGAATGCCATTTTAAAAGGAACCAATCTGCTGGAGGGGGCGACGACGATCGAGCGCAACCGGCAGATCGGCGGACATAAGGCGTAAGGAGGCGGAGGATGCAGACGAAGAAAGCGGATTATTTTCCCTATGAAGACATCGTTGATCTTCCTCATCCCACCTCGAAAATCCACCAGCCGATGGCGCGGATGGACCGGGCGGCGCAGTTTAACCCGTTCGCCGCGTTGACCGGGTATGACGATGAAATCCGGGAAGCGGCCCGATTAACCAGCGAAAAAATTCTGTTAGCGGAGGATGAAAAGCGGGTGCTGGATAAAAAGCTGCAGGGACTCATGCTGCGGATCCATGAACATCCTGAACTGGAAGTGACTTACTTTATCGCTGATGAGAAAAAAACAGGCGGCGTTTACCAGACGCTTCAGGGAGTGTTAAAAAAGATCGACGCGATTCAGCGGACGCTCGTCTTGATGGACGGGACGCGGATTGAAATGCAGGATATTTTACGTTTAGAAAGCAGGATCTTTGACGGCTTGCCCGAGGCGGAGGGGTAGGCCGTCTGTTTTTGATCCGCATATTGATCATCTTTTTAAATGAGGAGTTCCTGCATCTGCGGCTTGCCTTTCCTTGTTCCTCTGGCGTACAATAAAGACATGATTCTTGAGGAGGGATTTTATGATCTGCATCACGGGCGGCACAATCCATACCGGCAAGGGGGAAGTGCTGGAAAACACCGATATTCTGATCGACAACGGAAAGATCGTTGAAGTGGGGAAGAATTTAAAAGGAAAAGCCGAAGGGTACATCGACGTTTCCGGCAAAGTCATTCTGCCGGGATTGATCGACGCGATGAGCGAGCTGGGCATGGCGATCCGGCGTGGGGAAGTGCGCGATAACGACGAAAAGAGCGATCCGCTTACGCCGCATTTAAAGGCGCTCTATGCTTATGATGGGGACTGCGTCAGCGAACAGGCGCCGTACACCTATGGAATAACCGCGTTGGCAGCCTCGCCGAGCAATTCCAATATTCTGGGCGGCCAGATGGCGGTTTTCAGAACGGCCGGCATCAATCCGTTTAAAATGTTGGTGAAGGATGAGGTGGGGATGAAAGGTTCCGTGACCGATCAGGTCAAGGAAGCCTATGGTTCCCGCAATGTAGCGCCGATGACGAAGATGGGAATTTTCAGCTTGCTGCGGGATGCGCTGCGGCAGGCGCAGGAGTATGACGAGAACAAGCCGGAAATTAAGCGGGATGAAAAAGCCAAGGCGCTGAAAAAGGTGCTGGCGAAGGAAATGCCGCTGGTGATCGCCGCCAACAACGCCGCCGAGCTGCGGGGCGTGCTGCGGGTTTGCGCCGATTACGATCTGAAACCAATTCTGGCGCTGGGCTATGATATCCATGCGGAAGACGTCGATCTGTTAGATAAGATTCAGGGCGTGATTCTGGGCAATCTGTCATATGGCTTTAATGCCTATTCGCAGAAAGCGGATCTGGAAGGATTATATGCGTTATATAAGAAGGGACTGCCAATCGCGATGGCGACGATCGGCAACAATCCCAACGGGAAGGAAGGGCTGATCTGGACGGCGGCGCGGATGATGCGCGCCTGTGAGGACAGCGAAGCCGTGTTAAGCATGCTGACAAGTCAGGCGGCGAAGCTGCTGGGCTGTGCGGATCAGATCGGTTCGATTGAAGCGGGCAAGGACGCGGACTTCGTCATTTGGAGCGCCAATCCGATCGAAACCTATGAAGGCCGGGTTGAAAAGGTCTTCATGCAGGGCAAGGTCGTCTATGTTCAGGGAGGTTATCAACAATGAAGCTGATTAAAAATGGAACCGTCATGACGATGGGGCCGCAGGGAACGCTGCAGGCCGATATTCTGATTGAGAACGGGAAGATCGCTGAAATTGCGGAAAACATCACGGCGGAAGGCGCGGAAATCATCGACGCTTCCGGGCTGCTCGTCTTGCCGGGGCTGGTCGACGCGCACAGCCACATCGGCGGCTTCGACACCAGGACCGGCGCGCAGGATCTCAACGAAAGTGTCAATCCGGTTACGGCGCAGCTGAACGCCTATGACGGCGTGGATCCGTTATCGCCGCAGTTTGCCTCCGCTTTGGAAACCGGCATCACCGCCAGCGGGATCGTGCCGGGCAGCGCCAATGTGATCTGCGGTCTGGGCTGCGTGATCAAATCTGCCGGGGCCAGTCTGGCAGAGCGCTGCGTGAAGCAGCCGTTTGCGCTGAAGGCTGCGGTCGGCGGCAATCCGAAGGGCGTCTACGGCAAACGCAATCAAAGTCCGATGACGCGCATGGCGATCGCCGAAACAATCCGCGAATACTTCCATCAGGTTCAGGACTACCGCAAGAAGAAGCAGGAAGCCGGGGACGATCCGGCCAAAATGCCGAAGTTCGATCAGGGGTTGGAAAACGGCGAGCTGGTGCTTGATAAAACGATCCCGTTAAAAATCCATGTCTATCAGCACGATATCCTGACGTGCATCGAGCTGGCGAAGGAATTCGACATCCGGATCACGATCGACCATGCTTTAGGATCCAGTGATTTTCTTGATGAAATCGAAGCGGAAAAAGACCGGCTGGCGATTATCTACGGTCCGATCGGGGCACAGAAGGGGCAAAACGAGCTGCATTTGGTCGATACCGGCTGCTTGAAAGATCTGGATGAGCGCGGCGTTTTGTGCGCGATCATGACTGACGGTCCGGCCCGCAATCCATGGATGATTCTGGCTCAGGCGGGGGAAGCGGTACGCTTCGGCTGTCCGGCGGAGCGCGTGCTGCGGATGATCACGATCAATGCGGCGACGATCCTGGGCTGCGAAGACCGGATCGGTTCGCTGGAAGTTGGCAAGGATGCCGATCTTGTCCTGTTTGATCATAACCCGGTCGTCTCCACTGCAGCCAAAGCGCTGCTGACCATGGTTGACGGCAAGGTCGTTTACCGCCGGTAAGTGGATTCCCTTTGCCTGCGTTATTGTGGAAGCGTGCCTCTGTGTCTCTTTGAAAGAAAACAGGGAAGATCGCGATTTATGACATGTTTTTGCGATCTTGGTAAAAAAGACTGGCCGGTCAAAGCGTTTGGATAAGCTTTGGACGGCCAGTTTTCTGTATTGGAAAAATTAAGCATACCGCAAGTGGAGGATGCACCTGTCGCATGGCAGGCTGTGCTAATCCCGCTTTTCAATCGTGAGCGAAGCGATGATTGAGGGATTCGGCTCGCCGGTGCTCAGGTTCTGTGCGCCGGGCATTAACAACATATATCCCGCTTTCCCGCATCGGCTTTCCGGGGACAGATCGGAGTCGATCCAACAATGCCGCACCTGGCCCACAACCATTGCGGTGATTCCAGCCCCGCTGAGATCCTCCATGGATTTCAGCGAACATTCCAACGTGAGAAAACTCTCCTGAATGATCGGCGCGGAAATCGTGCGGGCGTTTTCCAGCGTGAAGCCGCCGGCGGAAAACTCATCGGCGTCCAGTTCGTTTTGACGGATGGTTTCGATCAGCGCGTCATAATAGTGCACCGGCAGAAAATTGATTGCAAAGCCGCGGGTCCGTTTGATATTGGCATAGGTGTGCGTGTGCTGATACAGATTGCCGAGCACGGCGAAGAACGCCGTTCTGTCGCCATGGAAGCAGCTCCAGCTGTGAAAACAAATATTCGGCTTGCCATTTTCCTTCCACGTCGTCACGGCAAATAAGACCTGTGGGATCGCTGCGGCCAGCTCCAGATGGGAAAACAGATCAAATTCCTCCGGATAGGCAGGCTGGAAACAGGCTGGTCGTTCGATTCCGATTTCAATTTTCATAGTTTTCCTTTCAGCAGGCTTGCATGGTCCTGCGGATTCCCGGATTTTTAGTCCCGAATCCTTCTGCCTTGATTATACACCCTCTTTGTTTATTCGCGGCGCAATAACCCGACGTGCGAAGAAAAATAGGAAACGATATCGCTGAATGATGAATCTTACAATTCTGTTAGCGAGCTGTAAGTCCCTTCTAAGGTACAATAGACAGGACAAGCTTATAATAAAGCCGTAATCAAGGAGGAATCATAAAATGAAAACATTCAATAAGATTCTGATTGTATGCCAGGTTTTATTTCAGGTCATTGTGTTGGGCCAGGACGGCCTTGGCGATATTCATTAATAAAGGAAGGGAAAACTTATGGAAACGATATTACAGGTAAAACAAATTGAAAAGATTTACGGCAATAAAGGAAGCATCACCCGGGCGATCGAGGATATCAGCTTCGAGGTGAAGAAAGGGGAGTTCGTCGGGATCATGGGACCCTCTGGTTCCGGCAAAACGACGCTGCTCAACTGCATCTCGACGATCGACACCGTGACCAGCGGCCACATATTGATCGGAAAGGACGACATCACCAAGATGAAAAGCAGCCAGCTGTCCAAGTTCCGGCGCGAACAGCTCGGCTTTATCTTCCAGGATTTCAATCTGCTGGATACGCTGACGGCGTATGAAAACATCGCGCTGCCGTTGACGATTCAGCGGGTCAATCCGAAGAAGATCGACAGCCGTATTAAGAAACTGTCGGGACAGCTGGGAATTGAGGAAGTTTTGAAAAAATATCCGTATCAGATGTCCGGCGGCCAGCAGCAGCGCGTCGCCTGCGCCCGCGCGATGATCTGCCATCCGTCGCTGATTCTGGCTGACGAGCCGACCGGAGCGTTGGATTCCAAAGCGTCAAGAATGCTGCTGAACAGCTTTGAGGTGCTCAACAAATCGCTGGAAGCCACGATCTTGATGGTTACCCACGACGCCTTTACCGCCAGCTTCGCCCACCGCATTTTGTTCATCAAGGACGGCCGGATTTTCAATGAATTAGTCCGCGGCGGCGACGACCGCAAGACGTTCTTCAACCGCATCATCGAGGTCGTCAGTTTGTTGGGAGGGGACACCAACAATGTACTTTAAAATCGCGCTTGGCAATGTCCGCCGCAGTATCCGGGATTATGGCGTTTACTTTCTGACCCTGACCTTCGGCGTCTGCCTGTTCTATGTCTTCAATTCCATCCAGTCCCAATCCGTCATGCTGGCGCTGAGCCAGTCGCAGGCGAAAATGCTGGTATTGTTAAACAATCTGATGCAGATTTTCTCGGTGTTTGTCTGTATCGTTCTGGGCTTTCTGATCGTTTACGCCAATAACTTTCTGATCCGGCGGCGTAAAAAAGAACTTGGCCTGTATCTGGTGATGGGGATGAACAAAGGCACTGTGGCCCGGATCCTGATGATCGAAACCGTGATGATCGGCTTGTTGGCCTTCGCGGTCGGTCTGGGCTTGGGGATTCTGGTCTCGCAGGCGCTGACGGTCGTCACTGCCAATCTGTTCATGGTTCAGCTCAAAGCCTTTGAGTTTATCGTTTCCTTGAAAGCGATTCTGTTGTCGGCGCTGTTTTTCGGCGGGTTGTATCTGATCGTGCTGATCTTCAACAGCGTGGTCGTCAGCCGGTATAAACTGATCGACCTGCTTCAGGGGGATCGGCATAACGAAACGCTGAAGCTGCACTCGATCGGCTTGTCCGTCGTGCTGTTCATCGCCAGTCTGATCATTCTGGGCTGTGCTTACGCGCTGATCCTGGACAATGGCTTTGTGATGTTCACGCTGGAGTTCACCGCCTCGATCGTGCTTGGTTCGATCGGGACCTTCCTGTTTTTCTTCTCGCTGTCCGGCTTCCTGTTAAAGTTTGTGCAAAGCCGCAAGAGTTTCTATTACCGTAATCTGAACATGTTTATCATGCGTCAGCTGAACAGCCGGATCAATTCGGCGTTCGTGTCAATGACCGTCATCTGCATCATGCTTTTGTTGACGATCGGCGCGTTGTGCACCGGATTGTCCTTTGGTCAGGTCCTGGCGGGCGACGTTGAAAAGACTTCGCCCTATGACGCGACCGTGTATGTCTATGATACGCAGACGCTGGGGTTTAGCTTATCTCAGGACTATCGCGAGCGGGGTCTGGATCTGGATGGCCTGGCCCGTGAAGCCGCCGATCTGGATCTGTACGATCTGGCTGTGAAAATCAAGGATTTCAGCAGTCCGGAAGTCATCGCGACGATGCAGAACAGCACGTCCCATGATGTCGGGGAAATGGCGATTGATTTCCTGCCGCTGTCCCAGCTCAACGCCGCCCTGGCGATGCAGTCAAAACCGCAGGTCACGCTGGCGGAGAACGAATATTTGATCACCTATTCGATGAACGCCGCGGAATCGGATATCTTCAAGGCGGTGAAGGAGCACCGCGAGCTGACGGTCGATGGCAGAACGCTGACGGTGAGCCAGCCGGCGATGTTCTTGCAGCTGCAGAATTTCAGCGCTTACGGCAACTTCTTAACGATCGTGCTGCCGGATTCGTTTTTCGTCAATAAAATTCCGGCCAGCCAGTCTTTTAATGTAAATTACAAGGTTTCAGCCGAGGAAGGCGACGTGTTGTTGAATGAAATGGCGAAAACGTATGGAAAGCAGACCGGTCTGGCCTACAACGCGGTTACCCGCGGGGAAATGTTTGAGGCCTCCGGGGGCATGAAGCTGATTCTGTCCTATATCGCCGTCTATCTGGGCCTGGTTTTCCTGATCGCTTCGGCCGCGATACTGGCTTTGCAGCAGCTATCGGAATCCGCCGATAACGTGGAGCGTTACGCTTTGCTGCGCAAGATCGGCGTCGAAGAGAAGATGATCCGCCGCTCGCTGTTCACTCAGATCGCAATCTATTTCCTGTTCCCGTTGGCATTGGCCATCGTTCATTCCATCGTCGGCGTCAGCGCGGTGATTCAGTCGCTGGTGGCGCTGGTCAAAATTGATATCGGCAGCCAGGTATTGCTTGTCGGCGGGTTCCTGGCCCTGATCTACGGCGGTTACTTCCTGATCACTTACTCAAGCAGTCTGAGCGTGATCCGTGACCGCGCGCAATCCCGCCGTTTGGAATAAGTTTGGTATTACCCCCTGATGAAGGCTGGCGGAAGATTGGATTCGCCAGCTTCCTTTTTTATTCTGAAAGGGGACTGAAACAGAACGCATCCTTTTCAGGAAAGTCCGCTGCCTGTGTGCGGCTGATTAGAGTTTCGTATTCAATCGGGAATAAAACGTAAGAAGTTTGAGAAAAATGAAAGAAAATCGCAAGGAAGATCACCGAAAGGTTTGTTATAATAAGAAGGAATTCAGCGAGGAGTTTTGTGACGTGAAAAAAGGAATGATTCAATTATGCTTACTGGCGCTGTGTTTGTCGCTGACGCCGGTTTTTGCGGAAGCGCCCGCCCGCGATTTGATCACGGTGGATTCTCCTGTCGGGGAAATCGTGCGCCGGCAGGCCCCGCGTTTTGAGGATGGGATATCTTATTTGAAAGAGGATGTGGATTTCCCGTCGGTCAAAAGCGATTTTATCTACATGATTGATATGGACACCGGCCAGGTGATGATTGACAAGGGCAGCGAGGATCAGATTTATCCCGCTTCCATGACCAAGATGATGACGTTGTTGGTGGCGATTGAAAACGCCCCGGCGCTGGACAGCACGATGACGCTGGGGCCGGAGGTGTTCGCCGGACTGGCAGAGGCGCACGCTTCGGTCGCCGGGTTCAAGCCGGGGGAAATCGTATCGGTCAAGGATCTGCTTTACGGTTTGTTTCTGCCTTCGGGCGCGGATGCCGCCCAGGCGCTGGCGCTGGAGGAAGCCGGCAGCGAAGCGGCGTTTGTCGATTTGATGAATGAAAAAGCCGCGGAGTTGGGGATGTCGGGAACGCATTTTGTCAATACGTCCGGGCTGCATGATCCCGATCACTTCACGACGCTGCGTGATCTGGAAAAGCTGATGCGCTACGCTTTGGAAAACCCGACGTTTAACGAGATTTTCCAGACCCGCCGCTACACCGCCACCCCGTCGCTGCACCCCGGCGGGCTGGTGTGGGAAAGCACGCTGTTCGCGAAGATCTCATCGACCGATCCTGCCAAGATCGCCAACGATTCGATTCTTGGCGGCAAAACCGGGTATACCAATCCGGCCGGTCTGTGTCTGGCTTCGATCGCGGAGAAAAACGGCTCGCGGTATCTGTTGATCACCGCGCATGCCCCGGTATCCAATACGCCGTATCACATTCTTGACGCCGCTCACCTCTATGATTATTTCTATGACCATTACAGCAAGCAAACGGTTTTAACGGCGGATCAGACGTTGTTGGAAACCAAGGTTCCGTTTGTCCTGTTCAACGACAAGCTGACGCTGAAGGCGGGGACCGACGTCGTGCTGAATCTGCCCAACGGCTATGATCGGTCTGCGCTGCAGATCGAAACCCAGCTGGATGGCAAGCTTCAGGCGCCGATTGAGGAAGGTCAGCGCTTGGGCACGGTGACAATCACCCGCACCGACACGGAAACACCGCAGGAATTGGCTTGGATCGAGCTGACCAGTCCGCGCAGTTACAAACGCAGCGCGCTGCTCTACGGCTTCCATCAATTTCAGCTGTGGGTAAAAGCGCATACCGTCTTTTTCGGGTTAACCGTGCTGGGTTTGGTTCTGTGCCTGATCTTGATTCGCGATTACCGGCGGGAACAGCGCCGCTACAAATCGGCCAGGAAGAAACGCAAGCGCCGTCCGCATCTGTGATTCAATAATGAACTGACAGGAGATTCGATTCCTGTCTTTTTATATGGGAATAACGGGAGAGATAACCGCTGAATAAGAATTTTGTGAATATATTTACAAAATGGAAAATCTATGATAAACTAAGATCAACAATTTGATAAGATAAATAAGAGAAATAAATTATCGAAGCAAATTGCCGGAAAGAGGTGAGGAATCGGCAAACAGAAAGCAAGCAAGGCGCCACCACAAGTGAAGGAGGGATGTTTGTGTTGGAAACAGTAATGGCTTATCAGAGTTTGATCATCGTGCTCGTCATTGCTGTGCTCGTCATCGTGATTTTGACGACCGGCTACATCAAAGCGCCGCCCGATACGGCGTATATCATTTCCGGCCTGCGGAAGAAAATTATCATCGGCAAGGCCAGTATTAAAATTCCTTTCTTTGAACGGATGGACCGGCTGAGTCTGAAGCTGATTCCGATCGACGTCAAGACGTCTACCGCCGTGCCGACCGCAGATTACATCAATATCCAGGTCGACGCCGCCGTCAATATCAAGATCAGCAGCGACAGCGGCCGGTTGTCCGTCGCCGCGGAAAACTTCCTGAATCAGGATACGGATTACATCGCCCGCGTCGCGCGCGAAGTGCTGGAAGGCAACATGCGCGAGATCGTCGGCCGCATGAAGTTAGAGGAAATGGTCAGCGACCGGCAGAAATTCGCGGAGCTGGTCAAGGAAAACGCGATGCCGGACCTGGCGGCGATGGGACTGGACATCATCAGCTTCAACGTCCAGAACTTCTCCGACTCCAACGGCGTGATCGACGATCTGGGCATCGACAATATCTCGCAGATCAAGAAGAAAGCCGCGATCGCCAAAGCGGAAGCCGACAAGGAAATCGCCGTGGCGAAGGCCGAGGCCGACCGGCAGGCCAGCGATGCGCGGATCAATGCCGAGCGCGAGATCGCGATCAAGAACAACGAGCTGGAAATCCAGAAGGCTGAACTGAAAAAGGAAGCGGATCTCAAACAGGCGGAAGCCGACGCCGCATATCAGATCGAACAGGAAACCCAGCGCAAAACGATTGAAATCACATCGGCCAACGCCAATATTGCCAAGCAGGAACGCGAGGTTTTGTTGAAGGAAAAAGAAGCGGAGGTCAAGGAAAAAGCACTGGACGCGCAGATCCGCAAGCAGGCGGAAGCGGAGAAATACGCGCAGCAGCAGCGTTCCGACGCCCAGCTGTACGCCCGCCAGAAAGAAGCCGAAGCGCGTAAATTTGAAATCCAGCAGGAAGCGGAGGCGCAGAAAGCCAAAGCCGACGCGGAGCGGTATACGAAGGAACGCGAAGCGCAGGGCATCCAGATGGTCGGCGAAGCGGAAGCGGAAGCCGCCCGGGCCAAGGGCATTGCCGAGGCGGAAGCGATGGAAAAGAAAGCGCTGGCCTATCAGAAATACAACGACGCTGCAATGGCGGAAATGTTGATCCAGATTCTGCCGGAGGTTGCCGGCAAGATTGCCGAACCGTTAAGCCAGATCGACAAGATCACGATTATCGGCGGCGAAGGCAGCGGATTGGACGGGGTGTCCAATAACGTGCCGGCCGTCATGGCGAAATTATTTGAGTCGATGAAGGAAACCACCGGCATCGACCTGAAGGAAATCGTCCGGGCTGGCTCTTATGACGCCAAGGTTAACCGCAATCTCAACGTCCGCGGCCTGACGCTGCCGTCTTCAGCGGAAGCGTCCCAGCCGGAAACAGAAGCCGAGCCCGCTGCAACAGTGCAGGAGGAAAACGAACCGGTCGCTGACTGACCGGTTTTCGTTTGCTTGAAATTCATGGATTCTCACAAGCTGCAAGGCGTCCGGGATTGTCCCAATCGGGAAGAAACGGGAGAAAACCGGGGTCTCAACAAGGCGTGAGAAAGTCGTTCCATCGCGTTTTTCAAAATTTGTCAATCTTCGATTTATCGCTTTGTTATGCGGTTTTTGTTGTAATTTAATGATAATGCGTCTATAATAAATCACTGTGTAAAGGAATGGTACTTTTATGGCATATCAGAAGATTATTAACATCGCGGTCATTGCCCACGTCGACGCCGGTAAGTCGACGCTGGTAGATGCGTTTTTAAATCAGAGTCACGTTTTCCGGGATAACGAGGAGACGGTCGACTGCGTTATGGACAGCAACGATCTGGAACGGGAACGGGGAATTACGATTTATTCCAAGAACTGTTCCGTGACGTACAAGGATTACAAAATCAATATTGTCGATACTCCGGGCCACGCGGATTTTTCCTCCGAGGTTGAACGGATTATCAAGACGGTCGACACCGTCATCCTGCTGGTGGACTCCAGCGAAGGACCGATGCCGCAGACCCGCTTCGTGCTTCAGAAAAGTCTGGAATGCGGTCTGCGTCCGATCCTTCTGATCAACAAGATCGACAAGAAGGATGAACGGGCTGATCAGGTTATCGACGAGGTTTACGATTTGTTCCTCGATCTGAACGCGACCGATGAGCAGCTGGATTTCCCGATTCTTTACGGCATCGCCCGTCAGGGAATTGTGCGCTATCAGCCAAATGATGAAAACGAGGATATCATCCCGTTGTTCGAAACGATCCTGAAGCATTGCGAAGCGTATCCGGATTTTACGGAAGAGCCGGTGCAGATGCAGGTTTCCGCTCTGGCTTACGACGATTACATCGGTCGTTTGGGCATCGGCCGGGTTTATGAAGGAACGCTGAAAGAGGGCAGCACAGTGATTCTGTGCAATGACGAAGGCCGTCAGGAACGCCGTAAAATCAATCAGGTGTTCGTGTATAAGGGCTTGAGCCGGATTGCGGTTTCGGAAGCCCAGTGCGGTGAGATCGTCATGATCTCCGGCGTGGCTGATATCTCGATCGGCGATACGCTGTGCGATCCGGAAAGCATCCGGCCGCTGCCGATGATCCGGATCGAAGAACCGACCCTGTCGATGAACTTCATGGTCAACACCTCGCCATTTGCCGGACAGTCCGGAAAATATGTCACCTCCCGCAACATCCGCGAACGGCTGGAAAAGGAACTGGAAGTCAACGTCGGCCTGAAGGTCGAAGAAACCGATACGACCGACTGCTTCAAGGTTTCCGGCCGCGGCGAGCTGCATCTGTCGGTCCTGTTGGAAAACATGCGCCGGGAAGGCTATGAAGTGGCGGTCTCCAAGCCGGAGGTCATCATGCACAAGGTCGACGGCGCGCTGTACGAGCCGGTTGAGGAAGTCGTGTGCAGCGTCCCTAACGAATATTCAGGCACGGTCATATCCAAACTGAATCTGCGCAAGGGAATCATGGTCGATATTCAGGATGAAGGCAGTTATACGCGAATTTTATACACGGTTCCGACGCGCGGCTTATTGGGCTACCGTTCGGAATTCATCAACGATACGCGCGGGGAAGGCACGATGGTCCGCCGTCTGGCCGGCTATGAAGCCTACAAGGGCGATATCCCGCAGCGGGCCAACGGCGCGCTGATCTCTACGGAAACCGGCAAGGCGATGACCTACGCGCTGTGGAATATCCAGGAACGCGGCCAGCTGTTTGTATCCCCGCAGACCGAGGTCTACGAAGGCATGATCATCGGGATGGCGGCCCGGAATATGGACATGGACGTCAATCCGCTGAAAAACAAGAAGATGACGGCCGTTCGTTCCACCGGCAACGATGAAGCGATGAAGCTGGTTCCGCCGAAGATCATGTCGCTGGAAGAAGCGCTGGAATTCATCAACGACGACGAACTGGTCGAGCTGACGCCGACCGATATCCGGATCCGCAAGAAATATCTGACCGCGCTGGAACGCCGGCAGCACATGCGCGAGCTGAACAAGGCTGCGGCGGAGCTGGAAGAAGAATAAACCCTGAAACATCCGTTTGATCGCGGATGTTTTTTCTTTCGCGCGCCAGAGTGGATCCGTCAGACGAATGCCCGTTGTTTTTCACCGAATCCGCCGGTATAATGAAGTTAAAGAAAAAGTCAGCCTTGCGCGCCGGAATGGATCCGCAAAGCGATAAAATCGAATAGGAGAAATTGATGATGGATCAGAATCATGTTCAAACTCACGCCGGCCCCTACTCTCTCAGCGTATTCTACAAACTTTCCACGCGCTTTGATTATGCTTTATTAAAATGGAATTATCTGATCATCTGCTGGGGCGAAGCGCTTTTATTGATGGGACTGGGAGTTTTATTTATCTTGCGGGGGACGGACTTCGTATTAGCCTGTTTTCTTATCTTTGGCGGAAGTTTCTTTTTCGTCAGGGCGTGTGCCACACCCAAAATCATCAAATCCATGGTTCAGCATGCGATCAATGAAATAATCGAAGAAAATTTCAGATCGAAGACCGGTTATACAATCCGCTTTTCCTTTGGCGAGGATGCATTTGAAGTCAGCACGGAAAACAGCTGGAGCCGATTGAACTATGCCGAATGTTACGGTTATCTGGAAGATCCGGAATTTCTTTTTCTCCAACCGCAGAAGAATAAAGGATACCCGTTGGAAAAAAAGCATTGTGATCCCGAGCTTCTGAATTTTTTGAAGCAAAAGCTGACAAACAGAGAGCCTGTTAAGCCTTGTGTAAAGGCTTTCCTGAAGGAAACGTTTAAGTTGGCAACAAGTAAAATCTAGGAAGGAGAAAGCTGGAAGAACGATTTTTCCATCATTCGCGGCGATCACTCTTGAATTGAGATCGGAAG